>CAZBAB010000023.1:0-7709 GCA_964489815.1 Candidatus Woesearchaeota archaeon
ATATGTCCTCAGCTCCTGGATTTATTGAAGCATTATTATCATTGCAATCAACACCCCCGCAAGTAGCAGAACTATAACCATCTCCATCCTCATCAGAGCATGTTACAGGGGGGTTACTATGGTGCCCACCACTACTCTTACTACTAGAAGAAGAATTAGAAACTACAAAAATCCTCTCAGGTTTGTATCTATATTCTTTTCCAGCATTATCATAAGCAACACAAGTCCATTGATGAGTTCCTTCAGGAATATTATTAATAATCTTAGTTAAGGAAGCTTTATTAGAAGAACCATTAATAGAATATTCTTTTTTCCATGTTCCAGAAATTGTTGTCCATAATTCAAGAATTTTAACAATTTCATTATCATTTGCTTTACATTCAAATTTTACAGAATTAGAAGAACTAGTAAAATTATTAATAGGAATTTTAAGCTCAACTTGTGGAGAAGGATTGCCTTCAATAGAAGGTTCAAAAGAAAAAGACTCATTTACATAGCCATTAGTAATTGTTAAATTATAAGTTTTATTATCTAATTTAGAAACATCAACAGCAATATCTCCAGTAGAATTAGCAGAAATAATTCTATTTTTAGGATAAATAAGCAAAGGCTTTCCATTAAGAAATATTTGTAAATTTTGAAGAACTCCAGAACCACAATTATGTATATAAATTAAATTTCCAGAAACATTTTGTATTTGCATGCAATCACTATTTTCTTGCAATTCTAAAGAAGGAACAGAGGTATTATTCAATAAAATTGTTGAAAACAAATGAAAAGAAGTTTCTAAAATAATAGAAATAGAAAAAAAAACTATAATTGCAATTAAAAGTAATTTAAACCTCTTTTCCATGAATTAATTTAGAAAACTTTTATTATAAACTTTTTTAAAATTAAATGAAAAAATTAATATTAATCTATAAAATAATAGCGAGAGTAAACTCCTATTAATTCTGCTTTATCTAAAATATGCCCTCTCATCTTATCTTCAACTTGTTGTTTTGTTGCTCCTTGACTTAGATTAAGTTTTACATTTAAAGCATAAACTTTGAAAAAATACCTGTGAGTTCCAGAAGGAGGTGCAGGCCCTTCATATTTTAATTTTTTAAAATCATTTATTCCTAATTTAGAATTTTTAGGGATACTATTTTCCTTTATTTCTAAATCTTTATTCTTCACAGGAATATTAAATATAATCCAATGTACCCAAACACCCACAGAAGCATTAGGGTCTTCCATAATTAAAACAAATGTTTTTGAATTATTAGAAATTCCAGAAATTTTTAAAGGAGGATTTATATTCTCTCCCATCTTGTGTATAATTAACAGGAATGCTTTTGCCTTGAGAAAAAACACTTTATATTTTCATTTTATCTGCAACATTTGCATTATTTAATCCTTTATTTAAATAGAAAACAACTATTAATAAAACTATAGTAATTATAAAAAATAAGAAGATAAAAAATTTTCTTTTTATATATAATACAATCAAGAAAACTATATAAATTTATTCAGAAAGATTCTTCACTAAAATTCACTAAAGAAATTCAACAGAAGTTTTTTAAAGAAGATTCTCTTATAAAAACTATGAAACTCACAATTGAGATAACTAAAAAATATTTTTTCACAATTCTTGCAGTTTTAATTTTAATGGGAGGAATTTTTATTTATGTTTATGCTTATAATTCTAATAATCCGCAAGTAATGGGGCATAGTGCTGATGAAATAGGATCAGGAACAATGCATGGGCCTATAACAATTGATTCTTCTAATGCCCAAGCTCTTAGTATTAAAGGAGGAGATGAAGACCATGTTTATATAGCTTGGTATGCTGATAAAAATGCTCAAAATACAAGAAGTGCTTATATGGGATTTCCAGGCAGTGGTTCTGATGTTTTAAGAATTGAAAATGAACTTGGAAATGAAGTTGAAATTAATAATAATTTAAAAGTTAATGGAAACTTAACAGTAGGAAGTTCTTTAGCAAAAGAAGTTTTCTGCCCTCCAAGAGGAACTTTTGTCAAAATCCCTTATAAACCTGATGCAGATGCATTAGCTAAATATAAAATATGTATTAAAGGAATAAATTATGTAGATTTAACAAATCCAAAAATTTCAACAAGACAATCGGAATTTTTTGATATCTTAGGAAAAAGATTTGATAATGGACAAGATGATTGCAGATATTTTTGCTATTTATTAGGTTACTCCTTTGATAATTCCTATTGTAGTGAATTTAGTGCAGATCCATGTTCATGGTTTGCTAAAGCATCAACATGGGATATCTACACAGTCAATAAAAGTTCAACATCAGATCCAAATTGCAAAGAATGTAAAACTTGCAGGTGTGTTGTATAAAAATTCAATATTAAATAATTAAAAACAAAAATAAATTTATTAAAAAACTATGAAACTCACAATTGAGATAACTAAAAAATATTTTTTCACAATTCTTGCAGTTTTAATTTTAATGGGAGGAATTTTTATTTATGTTTATGCTTATAATTCTAATAATCCGCAAGTAATGGGGCATAGTGCTGATGAAATAGGATCAGGAACAATGCATGGGCCTATAACAATTGATTCTTCTAATGCCCAAGCTCTTAGTATTAAAGGAGGAGATGAAGACCATGTTTATATAGCTTGGTATGCTGATAAAAATGCTCAAAATACAAGAAGTGCTTATATGGGATTTCCAGGCAGTGGTTCTGATGTTTTAAGAATTGAAAATGAACTTGGAAATGAAGTTGAAATTAATAATAATTTAAAAGTTAATGGAAACTTAACAATAAATAGTAATTCTCCAGAAAGTACCCCCTGCCCTCCAAGAGCACGTTTCGTGAAAATTGTAGAAAATGATAGAGATGATGCAGTTATAACATATGATAATTGCATAAGAAAAACAAATTATGTGGATTTAACAAATCCAAGAATTAGAACAAGAGATGGTAATGCTTATAGTATTGTAGGAAAAAGAGGAGATGATGGACAAGATGATTGTAGATATTTTTGCTATTTATTAGGTTATTCATTTGATAATTCTTATTGTAGTGAATTAAATAATATAAGAGATTATTGTTTAAAATATGCTGCAGCAGAGGAATGGGATCTCTACTTAAAGGACTCTACTACTTCATGGTTAAACTGCAAAGAATGTGAAACTTGCAGGTGTGTTGTATAAATAAAAAATTTATATCTTCTTCTCTCAAAGCACCACAACAAATAATTTTATTAACCTAATTCTTTTTCTTATTTTATGGCCATTGATTATAAAAAAATAGAATTTAAAGCTGGATTAGAAATTCATCAGCAACTTGACACACATAAACTATTTTGCAACTGCCCTTCTGTATTAAGAAAAGATGAACCAGACTTTGAGGTTAAAAGAAAGTTACATGCAGTTGCAGGAGAATCAGGAAAAATTGATATAGCTGCACAACATGAAACATCACAAGGTAAAGAATTCATTTACCAAGCATATGATACAACTTGCTTAGTTGAATTAGATGAAGAACCTCCTCATGAAATTAATCAAGAAGCATTAGAAATAGCCTTGCAGATTTCTCTTTTATTAAATTGCAAAATTTTTCCAATCACCCAGGTTATGAGAAAAACAGTAGTGGATGGCTCTAATACTTCTGGTTTTCAAAGAACAGTCTTAATTGCTTATGATGGATATATTGAAACATCCTATGGAAAAGTCAGAATTGATTCTGTTTTTTTAGAGGAAGATTCTGCAAGAAAAATAAAAAAAGAAGGAAATCAAATTACTTATAGAGTAGATAGATTAGGAATTCCATTAGTAGAAATAGCAACAAAACCTGATATTTGGAATGCTGAACAAGCAAAAGAATGTGCCTTGAAAATAGGGGAGATTTTAAGAAGCTGCAAAGTTCGCAGAGGAATAGGAACAATCAGACAAGATATTAATATTTCAATTAAAAATTCTAATCGTGTAGAATTAAAAGGGTTCCAAGAACCACGCATAATGATAAAAACAATAAACAATGAAATTCTAAGACAAAAAGAAATTTTAAATAAAGGAAAAATAAATGCTTCAGAAGTAAGAAAAGTTCTTCCAGATGGAACTAGTAAATTTTTAAGGCCAATGCCAGGTTCAGCAAGAATGTATCCTGAAACAGATTTAAAATTATTAAAAATCCCAAGACAATTAATTAATAAAATAAAAAAGAACCTTCCAAAACTTATTAGTTCATCAAGAGAAGAATTAAAAAAAGCAGGGCTTGCACCAGATATGATTAAACTTATACTAAAAAAGAATAAATTAGAAAATTTTAAAGAATTATTGCAAATTTATAAAAATGCAGGATTAATAGCACGAGCATTAGTTATTTTTCCAAAAGAATTTGCAAAAAGAGAAAAAAAGACAATTCAAGAAATTGAAAAGATTTTAACAAAGGAAATTCTTGCTTTTGGTTTAGAAAAAATAAAAGAAAAAAAAATCTCTGAATCAGAATTTAAACAATTTTTAGAAAGAATAATAAGGGGTGAAGAAATTAAAACAGCAATTAAATTTGAAAAAGCTGATTTAAATGAAGCAGAAGAGAAAATTATTAAGATTATTAAAAATAAACCCGGGCTTGCACCAAACGCATATATGGGAATTATAATGAAAGAATTCAAAGGAAAAATTGATGGAAAACAAGCCATGGGAATAATTCAAAAATACCTTAATCAATAAATTAATAAATAATCTTTCTTAACTTGTATTATGAAAAGAGTTTATATTAAAGATGCAAAAATAGGAAAAATCTTATTAAAAGGATGGGTTTATGAAATAAGAAAGATGTCAAAGATGACATTTATTCTTCTAAGAGATGTAACAGGGATTATACAATGCATTATAAAAAAACCAGAACTTCTAAAAAAAATTCATAACCTAAGTTTAGAATCAGTTATTGAAATAAAAGGAGAAATAAAAAAAGCAAACATAAAAGCAGAATTTGCAAGAAAAGATATTGAATGTGCAGTAGAAGAAATTACAATTTTAAATAAAGCAGAAGAACTACCAATCCATGTAAATGAAAAGACAGTTAAAAGTTCTTTGCCAAACCGATTAGATAATAGAAGCCTCGACGTTAGAAAACCAAAAATTCAGGCAATTTTCAGAATACAATCCACAATCATTAATAGTTTTCGAGAATATTTTTATGACAAAGGGTTTTTAGAAATCCAAACTCCTGGAATAATAGCAACTTCAACAGAAGGGGGAACTGATTTATTTGAAATAAAATATTTTGATAAAAAAGCTTATCTTGCACAATCCCCGCAACTCTATAAACAATTAATGGCAATCTCCCTTGAAAAAGTTTTTTCAACAGGTCCTGTTTGGAGAGCAGAAAAACATGATACATCAAGACATATAAATGAAATTAGGCAAATGGATATTGAAATGAGTTTTGTAGATGACATTGAAATTATGAAATATCTTGAAGAAGTTGTCCAATTCATTATAAAAAAAATCTTAGAAAATTGCAAAAAAGAATTAGAAATATTAAAAATAAATTTAAAAGTCCCAAAAGCAAAATACCTGAAATATGTTGATGCTATTAAAATTTTAAATAAAGAAAACTTCAAGATTAAGCAAGGTGATGATTTAGAACCAGAGGCAGAAAAAAAACTTTGCGAATTGTTTCCAAATTCAATTGTATTTGTTTATGAATGGCCAATAAAAACTAAACCTTTTTACATCTGGCCAAAAACAAAAGAAATCTCAGGAGGATTTGATGCTCTTTATAATGGGTTAGAAATATCTTCTGGAGGACAAAGAGTTCATTTGCCTGACATCTTAATTAAACAATTAAAAACAAAAAAATTAAAACCAAAGGATTTTAAATGGTATATAGACACATTTAGATATGGTGCACCAATGCATTCTGGATGGAGCATTGGACTCGAACGATTAACACAAGCAATTTTAAAAATAGAGAATATTCGAGAAGTCACTTTATTTCCAAGAGACAGAAGGAGGCTGACTCCTTAAAATGCCGAGACAAATAACATCAAGATTAATAAAAACCAAAAATAATGGGTTTAGACATGAATACTCCTTTATAAAAAATGAATCTTTTAAAAAATTTTTTTTAAACTTTATGGAAGATTTAGGATTTAATAAAAATAAAACTAAAAAAACTTTTACATCAATAAATAAAAATGAAAGATATGTTGAATTAAAAATTTCTGACCTCAAAGATTGTGTAAAATATTATAAAAATAAAAATTATGATATTGAAGTCTTTTATGGGGATAAAAAAATCATAATGGTTCTTAAAACTAAAAAAAGAAAAAAAGCAATAGAACACCTTGTAAAAAAAGGGATATGGGGAACATCAATTAAAACTAAAAAAGGAAACTAAAACAAAAAAATGAAATTCATTTCAATAAAAGATGCTATGAAAAAAGGCTCTGGTGAAGTAGCTGTGCGGGGATGGGTTTATAGAGAACGTGGTTCAAACAAAATAAAATTTATAGTTTTGCGAGATATGACAAACACTATTCAATGCGTTCTTAAAAAAGAAGATTTTGAAAAACAATGGAAAGAAATTGATTCTGTAAAAATAGAAAGCTCTGTTGAAATCATTGGAACAATAAAAAAAGAACCAAGAGCCCCAACAGGTTTTGAGATTCAAGTTAAAAAATTTAATTTAATTCATTTAGCTGAAAATTATCCAATAAATAAAGATTTGAATGAACAACTTTTAGGAGACAGAAGACACCTTTGGTTAAGGTCAAGAAAAATGACTGCAAGTTTAAAAATTCGTTCAACAATCTTATTTGCTTTTCACGAATATATGCATAAACTTGGTTTTATTGAAGTGCAAGCCCCATCAATAAGTGGAGCAACAAGTGAGGGGGGTGCTGAAACTTTTGAAGTAAAATACTTTGGGAAAAAAGCATACCTAACTCAATCATGGCAATTTTATGCAGAAAATATCATCAACGCTATAGAAAAAGCTTATGCAATAGCTCCTTCTTTTAGAGCAGAGAAATCAAAAACACCTTGGCATGTTACAGAATTTTGGCACTTTGAAGTAGAAGGAGCATGGATGACATTAAAGGATGACATGGAATTAGCTGAAAAATGTATAGTCTATGCAATAAAAAAGGTTTTAAAAGATAATTTAGAAGAATTAAAAATTTTAGGAGCAGACATTAATAAATTAAAAAAAGTAAAAACACCTTTTAAAAGAATCACTTATGAAGAAGCAATTAAAACACTAATTAAACACAAACATAGCATAAAATATGGAGATGACTTTAAATCTGCAGAAGAAAGAAGTCTTGCAAAATATTATGGAGACAATTTTGTTTTTGTAACAAACTATCCCCTTCACCTATTAAAATTCTATCACGGCGAAGACCCTAAAAAACCAGGTACAGGAACAAATTTTAATTTACTTGCTCCAGGGGTGGGGGAAATGGTTGATGGTTCACAAAGAGAGCCTGATTTAAATAAAATTATCAAGAGATTAAAAAAAGCTAAAATGGATTTGGGGGCCTCAAATTGGTATTTAGATTCTCGAAGATATGGAAGCGTGCCACATGCCGGCTTTGGTTTAGGAGTTGAAAGATTTGCTGCATGGGTTTGTAACTTCAAAACAATCAAAGATTCTATACCTTTCCCAAGGACCCCCACAAGATTTAACCCTTAAAATGAAAATTCTAGCAATGGGAGATTTTCATGGAAA
>CAZBAB010000024.1:0-7638 GCA_964489815.1 Candidatus Woesearchaeota archaeon
CTTTGAGAATCCAGCATTTTTTTGAAATCTTCATCAACAACAATTTCAATATCAACAAAATCTTTTTTATTTAAACCAAGGGTTTTTCTAAATGCCTGAATCTTTCTTGAAATTTCCCGCGCATAACCTTCTGCTTCTAATTTAGGAGTTAGGTTGAAATCTAATTTAACTGAGATTTCTTTATTATTTTTAGTTAAAATTTTTAATTCTTTTACATTTAATTGAGATTTAACAATATTTTTAATCTCTTCATTATCTATTAAATTCTTATAATAGGAGATTGTAGCAATTTTAAGGGGCCATTTTAATCCAATTTTGTTTTTATCTCTTTCTCGTAACCCAATTTCAATAATTTTAAAGGCATTTTCCATTTTTTCTTCTAATTTTTTATTAATTTTCTTTTTATTTGCCTTAGGCCAAGAAGATAAATGCACAGATTTTTTTGAAAAAGTTTGATAAATATATTCAGAAATATATGGTGTAAAAGGAGCAAGCAATAATGCAGTTTTTTCTAAAACCTCTCCTAAAATTTCTTTAGTATCTTCTCTTTCTCTTGTTATTTTAATATAGCCTCTTGAACAATCTTTCACAACAAAATCCATAATTTTATTAAGTGCTTCATTAAAAGAGTATTTTTCTAAGTCATTAGTTACATTCATTATTAAATTGTTTAATTTGCTTAAAATCCATTTATCCTCAATTTTGGTTTTATTTTTTTTATTTTCTAATTGATTATAATAAGTATGGCAATTATATAAAACATTCAAGAATCCTAAAACAGATTCTTTCATAAGTTCAAATGAAAATCTTTTTGAATTCCCTGCATCACTTGTGCAAAATTGTAGTCTAATTGCATCAACTCCTGCTTTGCCAATTATCTCGCGGGGTTTTATAATATTGCCCTTGCTTTTTGACATTTTTTCTCCTTTTTCATCAACAACATGTCCTGCACATACAACATTTTTATAAGCAGGTTTATCAAATAGAATTGTGGCTAAAACATGTAAAGTGTAGAACCATCCCCTTGTTTGGTCAATTGCTTCACTAATAAAATCATAAGGGAACCTTCTTTCAAATTCTTTTTTATTTTCAAAAGGATAATGAAATTGTGCAAAACTTGCACTTCCAGAATCATACCAGCAGTCAATTACATCAGGAATTCTTTTCATTTCTTTGCCACAAGAGCATTTTAGCTTAACCTTATCAATCCAGGGTTTATGCAAATCCACTTCTCCTTTTGGCATTTTAATAGCATTTTTCTTTAATTCTTCAATACTGCCAATGATTTTTTCATTTCCACATTCACATCTCCAAATAGGTAAGGGAGTTCCCCAAAATTTAAATCTTGAAAGAGCCCAATCTTTTGCACCCTCAAGCCATTTTCCAAACCTCCCATCACGAATATGCTTTGGCACCCAATTAATTTCTTTATTTAATTTTACTAATTTATTTCTGATAGAACTAACTTTTATATACCAAGAATTTATTGCATAATAAAGCAAAGGAGAACCACATCTCCAGCAAAAAGGATATGCATGCTCAAATTTTTCTATTTTAAAAAGTAAATGTCTTTTTTTCAAATCTTCAATTATGTCTTTTTCTGCGTCCTTAACAAATTTCCCTCTAATAAATTTTGGGGCTATGTTTAAAAATTTTCCATCCTGCCCTACAGTATGAATTGCAGGCAAGCCTGCTTCAATACCCGCTCTATAATCATCCTCACCATACATAACAGCAGTATGAACAACACCAGTTCCATCTTCAGTTGTAACAAAATCTGCAGGAATTATTTTGTATGATTTTCCATTATTTAATTCTGGAATTTTATAGAGAGGTTCATATTCTAAACCAACAAGGTCTTTTCCTTTTAACTCCTTAATAATCTTATAATCCCCCTTAAGAAGATTTAATTTTGCTTTTCCAAGAATTAATTTGTCTCCATCTGGAAGCTGAACTTTAACATAATCAATTTTTTCTCCAACTGCCAGAGCAACATTTCCAGGCAAGGTCCAGGGTGTGGTTGTCCAAGCCAAAATATACTCCCCATTTTTTAATTTAAAAGCAATATAAACAGAATCCTCTTTTACATTTTTGTAACCTTGTGCAACTTCATGACTTGAAAGAGGAGTTCCGCAACGAGGACAAAAAGGCACAACCTTATAGCCTTCATAAAGCATTTTTTTATTATATAATTCTTTTAAACTCCACCAAACACTCTCAATATATTTATTGTCTAGTGTAACATATGGATTTTCTAAATCAATCCAATAAGCAAGCTCTTTTGTTGATTCATTCCAGTCATTAATATTTGAGAATACACTATCACGTGCTTTTTTAATAAATTTTTCAATACCATAATCTACAATTGCTTTTTTATCTTTCAAACCAAGGGTTTTTTCAATCTGAACTTCAACAGGCAATCCATGGCAGTCCCATCCACCTTTCCTTGGAACAGAAAATCCTTGCATAAATTTGAATTTGCAAATAATATCCTTGAAAGTCCTGACTTCTAAGTGATGCAGTCCAGGGGGAGCATTTGCAGTTGGAGGCCCTTCTAAAAAACTAAACAAAGGCTTTTTTACATCATCTTGAATTGCCTTTTTTATTTCTTTTTCATATTTTTTCCAAACCCTTCTCGCAGTTTCTTCTGTTTTTTTAAAATCATACATAATTAATCAAAACGAGAAGGGTTTTTAAGATTTTTGTGGGAAAAGTTTTTATATAAGAATTTTTTACTTTTTATTAGGGGGGGTCAGCCTCAGACTGTTTCTGAGAATTTTAAGATGGAAAAAAGATTTACAAGAATAAGAAAAATACCAAAGATACCAATATTTAGAAGAGATGCATATGAAATCCCAAAAGAATATTTAGTGAAATACAAAAAAGCAGGAATTAAAGATCCTGCTGAGCAAAAACTTTTTTTTATATAACTCAATTTGGAGGTTTTAGGCTTAAAAAAATTCCAGATTATCTTCAAGGAAAAGAAAAGTTTTTTTCTAAATGGTTTAAATCTGAAGAAAAGGGAGGATATATAGAGTTTAAAGCAAGTCCCACTTTTCTCTTGAGATTCGGGAGGATAAGGATAAAGTCTCTTTTGAGAAAAAGATATCCAGAAAAAGAACTTTCCTCTTTATTTTTTGAAGAAAATAATCTTGATATAAAAGAATCAAACAAGATAGGGGATTTTGTTAAAAAGTTAAATGAATTTTATAAAGATTTTAAACTTAATTTAGAGGTCCTTTTTTCAGCTCTAACAGCAAAAGACAAAATTGATTTATCAAGATTTAATTCTATTCCTCATTTTAGACATGCTCCTCTTGCAGGAAATCGCTTTTATCATTCAACTCCAGGAATTTCTTTTCAACAGATTTCCAGTAATTTAAGATTTTTATTAACCATTAATGGAGCAAAAACAACTGAGATAGACCTTGCAGCATCATCAATACAATTTTTGAATATTGTCCTTAGAAAGCAAGGCTATAATTTCTCAGAGTTAGAAAAAGCTTTGGCTCAGAAAGATCCTTATCAATATTTTTTAGAAAGAATTAATTCCTTAGAATTTCAAGAGGCCCATAAGTCCGGAGAAATTAGCAGAGACTCTTTGAAAAAGATGATATATACTTTAATTTATAGCCTTTCTAAAACTCAATCAAGGAGTGTGGAAATATATTTAAAGAGATATTCTGAGAATTTAACTTATGCAGATATAAACAAAGAATTTCCTGAGTTTTTTTCAGCAATAGAAGTTCTTAAATCAATTCCTATAGGAGAAGTAAATGGTAAAACTTGTGAAGGTGTTGTTCCTCCACATCAAAGTATTTTTAGAGAAGAAAGTAGCTTTGTAAGAGAAGTTTTAAAAAGAGGTTGTTTAGATTCTGCAATTCCAATACTTCCTTTGCATGATTCTTTCATCGCTCCTGCTGAGAATTATTCAGATTTAGAAAAAATTATAATAAAAGCCTCAAAAGATATGTACAACAGAGTGCTTCATTATAAAAAGAAATTTTAAAATTTACCTGTGAGAAATCTCTTCAAGTGCTTGTTTTTCAATAAAATGCATTTTACTGGGTATAATTAAACAAAATGGTTTTCGTACATTATCATATTCTTTTAATTCTTTTAGGGTTTTATATAGGATTTTGCTTTTATTAGTTCCTAAACTTTGACAAATAATAATTTTTTTTAAAGAGATTTTGTATTCTTCTGCTGCAATTTCTAATTGTTTTAAAACATCTTGTATATCCATTCCAATATCAATTAAAATCAAACTATGGGCTCTCATTGATATATTTTCCTGGACAATTTTCATAAAACTAGTTGGAGTAAAACTTTTTTTCCAGGCAGGCATAGAACAAACTTTTCCAAACTTATACAATTGCAAGCCAGTCTCAGCCACAGCATCAAAAATTGAAGCTCCATGAATAATTTTATATTTAATTCCTAATTGCTTTGCTTCTTGTATTAAGGTAATATGGGTGGTAGCAGATAATGGGCTTCCATAAACTAAAAGTGCAATATTATTTTTTTTTGCTTCATCAACAATTTCCAAGCTCTCAACTTTTTCTCTATTTGCAGGATGAATTTTTTTTTGAATAATTTCTTGTAATTGTTCTTTGCTATAAGGAAAATCAACTGTATAGTCTTCTAAGTAAATTTTTTTAGCCCGAGCTACAGCTTCAAGTCCCTGCTTTGAAATTGAATTATAATCAAGTCCCAAACCAATTAAATACAGCATAAAAAAAATAACTAATTTTGATTTATTAAGTTTGTGATATATTAAAAAGCCATTGCTAACAAATGAATTATAATTTTGTTAAGGAATTTCTAACTTATTTTTTAAATAAATTCCTCAGGATTTAGAATCTTTAACCTTGGGTAATATTTTTTTAATTTTTCTAATATTCTTGTTTGAATTCCTCCTGAACCTGATTCTATAAAAGTGTCTTCCCAATAATTCCTAATGAGGTTGTCTAAGGATTCTTTCCATTTAACAGGTTCAGAAATTTGTCGTGATAATAACTTTTTAATTTTCCATGGATTACTTTCAAAATTTGCAGTAACATTTGCAATAAAAGGTATCTTTGGTTTTTCTACTTGAATTTTTTTTAATATTTTTTTTAACCCTCTTGAAGCAGACCTCATAATTTCTGAATGAAAAGGCCCTTCCACATTAAGATAAATTATTTTTTTAATACCTTCCTTCTTAAGAGTTTCTGAAACTTCCTTAATTGCTTCACTATGCCCTGAAATAACTATTTGCGACGGAGAATTTATATTAGCTATTTGAACAATTTTCCCATTTTTATTAGAATATTTTTTGCATATTTCTTCAATTATTTTTAAATCTTCTGTTAAAACAGCAGCCATATAATGTTGATTTCCATTTCCTTTATTTTCTGGGATTGCTTTTTTCATTAGTTCTGCTCTTGCTTCTACTAATCTTAAACCTTCTTCCAAGGGAATAGCTTCAGATGCAATTAAAGCAGAATATTCTCCAACTGAATGCCCCATTACACTTGAACAAGGAGGGCCTTTTTCTTTTAATGCAACAAAATAAGCCAAGTTATTTAATACAATTGCTCGTTGTGAATTAATTGTTTTTTTTAATTCTTTTTCATCTTCTTTATTTCCTTCAAACATTAAATCTAATAATTCTTGTCCATAAATTCTTTTTCCTGTTTCAAAGATTTTTCTAGAAGATTCATATTTATCATAAAGTTCTTTTCCCATTCCAACTCTTTGCGAACCTTGGCCTGGGAAAACATAACAAGCACTACTCATGAAATTTTTTAATCTTTTTATTTTAAATATTTTTATATACAAAAAAGGTATTGTTAATGTAAATTATTTTTTAATTAAACTTCTTGAAGTTACAATAAATATAAATAAAAATTCAAAGATTAAAATATCCTTTTTTAAGATTGTGCTTATAATTGCCCCGATACCAGATACTAATAAAATGAGTTTAAACCACCTCTGTCCAGATTTTAATTCTTCTTTTGTTTTTTGTGCTAAGAAGTTTCCAATTGGAAAACCAAGTATTAAAACAAGAACTCCAATTAAAAACTGAATTGCTTGTTGCATGTGTTTTAGAAGAATTATATATTTATAAGGTTTAGTGAGAATTTATGAATGATTTATTTAGGCATTAATTCTTTTTTTGGCTGAACATTCTTTTAGTCATTTGAACAATCCATGTCCAATGAAGAATTACGTGTATTATTATTAATGCAATTAATACTATCCCGGACCAATTATGAATATTAGAGTAAAGGTGTTTTGTTATTCCCAAGAATTCTTGATATCTTCCTCCCTTATTCCCACCAGGTAAAAAGAAAAACATAATTAAACCAGTAATTGAGCTAACAAGAAAAGAAATAGCCATTAAAAAATCAATAATATAGTTAATTTTTATTTTTTGCATGATTAGTAAACCTTTTTTTATATTTTAAATGTTCTGTAGTGGTATTAAGATGCTCTTTTATTTATTATGGGCAAGGTAGTCAAAACTAGGAATAACTTAATAAATTCTGGTTTTTAGATTTAATTATGTATAAAAAATATTTAATTGTTGCAAGTAAGCAGGATTTAGCAGGAGTTAATATTATAAATCAACTTTCTCAGTATAGGGAAAACCCCTTGCTTTCTTCAATGAAAGATGGACCTAATTTTGATTTTTATTTAGTTGATGGGGGCATTCTTTATAATAATGTTCTTGATATGGAGAGAATTAATAAATATGATTTTATTATTTTTGCTTCAAAGCATAGCTCAGAGAAAAAAACAAAAACACTTTCAATTCATGCTCCTGGAAATTGGAAAGAGGCAAAATTTGGAGGACAAGAAGGGAAAGTAAGTAGGGTCTCAGCAGTCTTTATGAAGCAGATTTTTGAAAAATTAAATAAGGAAAAGCAAGAGCATCAATTAAATAAATATGAGGTTACTATGGAAGTTACTCATCATGGTCCTTTAATTAATAAACCATGTTTGTTTATTGAAATAGGTTCTACACCAACAGAATGGAAAGACAGGCGCGCAGGTTTTGTGATTGCAAAAACAATATTAGAAGCAATAAAAGAATTCAAGTTTAATCCTTACAATGAGGTTGCAATAGGAATTGGTGGCCCGCATTATTGCCCAAATTTTAACAAAATTCAATTGAGGTCAAATGTAGCAATTTCACATGTAATTCCAAAATATGTTTCACCAATAACAGAAGAAATGATTAGAGAGGCAATTGAAAAAACAGAAGAAGAAGTTGACTTTGCAGTAATTGATTGGAAAGGTTTGGGAAAAGCAGAAGAAAGAAAAAATGTTCTAAAAATTTTAGATAAATTATACATAGATTATAAAAAAGTTTCAGAAATAAGAAAATAAAAAATTAATTTTGTTTTTTCCATGCAACAATTCCAATAACTACGAGCCAAGCAACAAGGGCTAAAATATTTATTATAGGAATTAATTCAGCAATTGGAATTAGGGCTAAGCCAGCAGGATATTTCATTGCTTTGAAAATTCTCCAATAAGATATTATAGATAAGATAAATAATGCTAAAGCCCCGAGATATGGAATTAAAATTAAGAAAACCCACGCCCAATGGAATTCACCTAACTCTAATATCATAGCAATATTAGCTA
>CAZBAB010000025.1:0-7153 GCA_964489815.1 Candidatus Woesearchaeota archaeon
CTTATTATAATGAACAATCAAAAGTAGTTATTACAACTTTGTTGCCAGAAAATCCTGTAATACCCCCTGTTATTGAAGATATTACTGGAAATATTCATGCAGATTATGCTGAGATTAGTTGGATTACAAACATTCCTAATTCAACTATTTTAGAATATGGAACAGATAAATCATACGGGAATACTTACTCTAATACAACCCCTGTAATAAATCATGTTGTTAATATCAGCAGTTTATATCCAGATACTACTTATTATTATAGGATTATGGAAGAAGGAAAGGATGTGTTTTATTCTTCATTTAAAACACCTTCAGAGGGGAATGTTTCTAGTTTTAGTAAACAAAAAAACCCAAGATTAGAGGTATTTTATCCAGTAAACCAAAACTACAACAACTTCTTGCATGTTCTTCAAGTTGGAGATGGAAATTTTGTTCCTGCTTCTAATTCTTTGATTACAACAGAAAATATG
Organism: Candidatus Woesearchaeota archaeon; assembly: GCA_964489815.1. Lineage (GTDB taxonomy): Archaea > Nanobdellota > Nanobdellia > Pacearchaeales > GW2011-AR1 > JABIDC01. Next base: position 471 of record CAZBAB010000025.1, read on the forward strand.
GTTGGTGTTTTTATTAATGACCAAGCAAGTGGGGCAAAAAATGTTGTGATGTTCTCTGAAGATAATTCAGAAATAAGTTCAGTAAGTTATAGTGTTGGTTCTATTGGATTAAAGACCCATTATTTAACAGGAATGATTCCTTTACATACTTACAATGTAAATGGCAATACATATGTTTCAAGTGAGGAAGGTGTTTTAACATTTGATTCTTCTGATGAGCTTATTAATGTGGTTGGTTAAATAAAAATAAAATTTATAAGATTTTTAAAGAATTTAAGTTAATTTTGATTTTTCATATAAGAAATAATTTTTTGTTAATTGTTTATAAATGTTTTTTATTTTAAGTTCAGTTATATGATATTGATTAAAAAAACTTAGCAGGTCATTTAAATTTTCACTAAAGATAAATTTTTAGTTATATTTTTATGCAAATTTATAATATGAATTTCTTATTTTATTTTTAGTTCTTGAAGGTACTTCTAATAATTAGGTAAGGATAAATTTTATTTAGTTTTTTAAAATAAACAAATTTATAAATAAATACTTTTTAAATATAGTATGAAAAAAGAGGAAGAAAAGAAAAGAATAAAGCCTTCTTTTATGATTCTTTCTAAGGGGCGTAGAACTTTTGGGCAAAAAGCAGCAGATAATTTAGCTGCTTGGGCAGGAAGTTGGAAATTTATAATAGGATTTACTCTTTTTCTTTTAGCTTGGATTTACTTAAATCTTTCTGCTTGGATTAATGCTTGGGATCCATATCCTTTTATTCTTTTGAATCTAGCACTCTCTTGTCTTGCAGCTATTCAGGCTCCTATAATTTTAATGAGTCAAAACAGGCAAGCTCAAAAAGACCGTAATAAAGTTGAATATGATTATTTGGTTAATAAGAAATCTGAAAAAGAAATAAGAGAGATAAAGCGGCAATTATCAAGAATTGAGGAATATATTTTAAAAAGAAAATTAAAATGAGGGGCTTGTCTTCAATTTTATCTATTGTTTTGTTGCTTGTTATTACTTTTATAGCAGTAGGTTTACTTTTTAATATTTTTTCTAAGCAAATGTCTAGATGGTCTAAAGATATTAAGGATTATTTTTCACAATATAATTCTTCTCAAGATTCTTTACCTTTACAAGAAGAAAATAACATAGAAAATAATTCACATTTTTTGTTTCCTTCAGCAAGATCATGTGGTTATTTTCTAATGCCTTATACGCGTTTTGATGATAATCAAAAATTTCCTAATTATACTGCAGATGATGTTTTTAAATTTTGGCTTAATCATTATGATTTAATTGTAACTAATTATTTAACTGATGATTATAAAAAAGCAGAACCAGGGAGGATTGTTCTTGGTGGGACCTGTGCTACTGGTGCATGTTGTTATAATTATACAAGCAGAAAATTATATTGGGATGATCAATTAACTGATTTATATGATTGGATAAATAAGACTTGGGGGGATTATTCTTGGAGCAGTAGTTTTGCAAATGCTGATGAAGCATTTGAGGATTGCTTTATACATTTAATAGGAGATGAATCTATGAATTTTTCTTTTGCTATGCCTTCTGAGTCACTTCATATAACTCCTTATGACCCTGCAGATCCCAGCAGGTCAAGAATTCCTGGTGCATGGGATAGTTCTATGTGGCTTATGAATATTAAATCTCCTGTGTATATCTCTTTTTGGAAAGATTATTATGCTGTAGAAAATGCTAATAATTCTGCAGATGGTTATTTTTTAGATGTTTTAAGTTGGGACAGGGCAAGGGATTTTAGTACGCAGGAAGATTTTTTAAAAATAAAAGAATTTTCTTCTAAAGAAGAATATGAAAAGAAATTAGGAGAATTAGTTGATGTAATAAATTCTAGTTTAAAAGTAGTTTATCCTAATAAAATTCTTGCAGCAAATACTTTTAATTTCATAGATGATAGTGGTAGTTACCCAAGATTTACATATGAAGATAAACTTGATATGGAAATTAGAGAAGGAGCTATTATTTATAGTATTGCTCTCCCAAAATTTGAAAAAGAACTTGAGATTACTTCGAGGCTTTCAAAACAAAATAAGATAGTTGGTATGCAACAGATGTTATGGTTTGCAGGTTCTCCTTTTTGTGAAGAAGGATATGGTAAATGCATGGATAGAGATAAAATTACAGGCTTGGTAGCATATTATTTAGTTTCAGCAGATAATGTTTATTTCTTTTCTCATGATGAACCTTCAGTAAATCCTTATAGTTGTTGGTTTGATGCTATTGCATATGATATTGGAAAACCTGTTGGTGATTATTATGTTTTTGCAGAGGGGCAGGATTCTTCAAATCCTTCTGTAAATTATAAAGTTTTTGCAAGGAATTTTACAAAAGCTTTAGTTTTATTCAAACCTAGGCCTTCTTGGGGCAATACTAATTATAGTTCTTCTTCAGCAACACTTCATAATCTTCCAGGGAATTTTCGTCCTTTATATGTAAATGGAAGTTTGGGCCCAGAAACAAATATGATTTCTCTTAGAAATTGGGAAGGAGCTATTTTAATTAATTCAACCGAGGGTTCAACTCCTGAGACAAATTTTCCAACATTTTCTCTTTAATTTTTTGCTTTGAAGAAGCCCATTCTTTGTGTCCCAAGACCCAACCTAGCTTTACAAAAGCAGTTTCACTTAACATATCTTCCAAATAAATTATTCCTGTTTTTTCTAATTCTCTTCCAGAGGCATATACTCTTGGATTAAGTCTTCCATAAATTGTCTGGGCTGTTGCACAGATTACAATACCTTGTGATTGAATTTCTTTTAATTTTGCAAGCCAGCTTTTTCTTGCATTTTTTGTTGCTACATGCCCTAATCCTAATACTTCTAAGATTATTCCTTTGTATTTTTTCTTTTTATAATAATCCAAAATCTCTGGGTCTTGTCCAGGATAAAATTTTATTAAAGCAATTTTTTCTTGGAATTTTGTATCAATTTTTACTTTGTTTTTATTTCTTAAATGATGCTCTGAGAGCATCTCTATTTTATTTGGATAGATTTTTGCAAAAGGTTTTGAATTGATTACTTTAAAAGCATCTCTTTTTGAAGAATGTAATTTTCTTACTTTTGTTCCAGGCATTGCATAGCAAAATTCATCTGAGCTATTTGCATGTCCCACGAGCATTACTTCTGCTATGTCAGAGATAGCAGCTAAGGCAGAACATTCTAAATTTAAACTTGCGTCTGAAGAGGCTCTGTCAATACTTCTTTGTGAATAGGTTAATACAACTGGTTTGTTTAGGTCTCTTAAAAAAAATGAAAGTGCTGCTGAAGTGTAATGTAATGAATCAGTTCCATGAGTAATTATTACTCCTGAGATATTTGAATCATTTAAAAGTTTTTGAGTTATTTGTGCTAGTTTTTTCCAATCTTTATAATCCATATCTTCTGAGAATTTCATAAAAGGAATTTCTACTTTAGAAACATTTGCATGTTTAAACATTGATGGATAAAATTTGAATAAATCTTCTGGTGAATTAAGAGGTTTTACACCTCCTGTTTTTGAATCTAATCTTGAGGCAATTGTTCCACCTGTTATAATTAGAGCAATATTTGGTTTTTTTGAATCTTTTTTTATTTTAATTATATCTTTAGTTTCTTGTGCTTTTTTTATTAGTTTTATTTCTAAAATGTCTTTTTTAATTATTCCAATATTGTATCCTGAATTTAGTTTTATTAAGATAATCCCTTTTTCATCTTTTGGAGCTTCTAATAAAATTCCTTCATATATTTTTTTTGCTAAATGAACTTCAACATAATCTCCAATTTGTGCATTTGATTTCATATTAAATTAAAATAAAGATTGTATAAAAAGTTATTGAAAAGGAAAATAAAAGCGACTCGCCTCGAAAGTAGCACGAAGCAACCTGTGAAACACAGGCTCGGAGGGATTCGAACCCTCATCCTTCGGGCCGAAACCGAAAATCCTATCCATTGAACGACGAGCCTTTTAAGACTCTGCTTTTATTTTCCAATAAGATATAATAAAAAAGGTTTTTATATGTTAAGTTTTTATATGTTCTATGGAAAGAAGGCATAAAATTCTTATTGGAAGTGTTACTTCTCTTTTAGCAGTTCTTCTTATAACAACAATTCTTTTTACTTATGCTCTTTTTGTTAGGCAAAGTCTTGGATTTTCGAGGATTAATAGTGATTTAATTGCTCTTAAAGGAGATACTCAAAATAAAATTAGTGAGTTGTCTTTAACAGTATTAAGTCTTCAAAAAAATATTAGTAATCTTGGAACTCTTGGAATTAATACAACTACTGATGAAGATTTTTCAAAAATTATAGAACATTCTAAACGAGCAGTTGTTACACTTAAAACAGAAGTTGGAACAGGAACAGGTTTTATTATATCTCGTGATGGGCTTATTGTTACAAATGCACATATTCTTACTGGAGGGCATACTTTAACAATTCTTGATTATAATCAGAACCCTTTGCCTGGGCAATTTGTTGGTTATAATTTGGATATGGATATTGTTGTAATAAAAGTTTTAGGAACTTATGATTATTTAGAACTTGCAGATTCAAACAATGTTCATATTGGGGAAAAAGTAATTGCAATTGGAAATCCTTTGGGGCTTCATTATTCTGTTTCTGAGGGAATTGTTTCTGGTGTAAAAAGGAATGGGCCAAAACATAAAGGAGTTTATATACAAACAGATGCTGCTTTAAACCCTGGAAATTCAGGAGGGCCTTTAATAAATAAGGAAGGAAAAGTTATAGGAATTAATAATTTTAAATTAGGAGGGAGTGAAAACATTGGTTTTGCACTTGAGTCAAATACTTTAAAAAAGGTTGTAAATGGTATTATTCAAGGGCAATTAAATGAAACCTTAAATTAATAATTTTATATGATAAAAGATAATGCAAAAGGTTTGAAAGTAAAAAAATCTAATTTTAGTGAATGGTATTCTCAGGTTTTGGACAAAGCAGAAATTACTGATTTAAGATATGGTGTTAAGGGTTTTATTGTGATTCGTCCATGGGGGGCGAGGATTCTTGAGAACATGTATTCTTTATTTGAAAAAGAACTTCAAGAAAAAGGGCACAGCCCAACATTTTTTCCAACACTTATTCCTGAAGGAAATTTTAAGAAAGAAGCAAGTCATGTAAAAGGTTTTAGTCCTGAGGTTTTTTGGCTTGAGCAAAAAAAGGGTGAGGAAAGATTAGCTTTGAGACCAACTTCTGAAACAGCTATGTATAAAATGTATGCTCTTTGGATTAGGAGCCATAGGGATTTGCCTTTGAAGATTTATCAGAGAGCAAATGTGTTTAGATATGAAACTAAAGCTACAAGACCTTTGATTCGTGCAAGAGAGTTTATGTGGCTTGAGGGGCATGATTGTTTTGCAACTAAAGAAGAGGCTGAAGCGCAAGTACAAGAGGATATTCAAATTACTGAAAAAGTTATGCATCAAAAATTTGGGATTCCTTTTTTTCCAATGAAAAGACCTGTTTGGGATAAATTTTCTGGAGCAGAATATACTGTGGGTTCTGATTGTTTGATGCCAGATGGAAGATTTATTCAACAGCCCTCTACTCATTTTTTAGGACAGAATTTTTCTAAGGCTTTTGATATTAAATTTAAGGATAGAAATGAAAAAGAACAATATGTCTGGCAAACATGTTATGGACCTGCTCCCTCGAGAATTCTGGCTTCTGTGATTGCAACTCATGGAGATGATTCTGGTTTGGTTTTGCCTTTTTGTATTTCACCAATTCAGGTTATTATTATTCCTATCTTTAAAAAAGAAAACAAGAATAGGATTTTGGCTGGTGTGAAAAAAATTAAGGATAATTTGAAAAAAATTGGAATAAGAGTAGAAATTGATGATAGTGAAAAGAGACCTGGTGAAAAATATTATGAATGGGAATTAAAAGGAGTGCCTTTTAGATTAGAGATTGGTGATAAAGAATTAAAAGAAAAACAATTAACTTTATTTACTAGAAGCACAAAAAAGAAATCCAAGATTTCAATTAGGGATTTGAATAAGATTCTTAAATTAGGCGAAGATTATGACAAACAACTTGTGGCTGCTGCTGATAAAAAATTAAAGGGAAAGATTGTTGATTGTGGTTCTATTGAGGATGTTAAAAAAGCAATTAAGGATAAAAAGATTGCCAGAGTGAATTTTTGCTCTATTGAAAAAGAGGGCATTGCTTGTGCAGAGGTTGTTGAAAAAAAGACAAATGCTTTTATTAGGGGAATAAGAGCAGATAAAAATGAAAAACCAAAAGGCAAATGCTTTATTTGTAAAAAACCAGCAAAAGTTGTTGTTTATATTGGAAGGAGTTATTGATGGGGTTTTTGGTTTAAATTAATGTATTTTTTGGGGATAATTTTATTATCCAGTTGAAGAGTTTGAGCATATAAAAAAGAGGATTATATAATTTTATAATAAAAAAAGATAGCTGTATTTATTTTAATTTTATAGGGTTTTTCAAAAAGAATTTTAAAATATTCTTGTTCAAAATTAGTTAATTATTTTTTAAAACAAAATAAAAATTATCTTTTATATTATTTTAATTCTAGTTTATTTATATAAGGAGTAATCTTTAAAAAGCTTCTTTAATTTAATTTTTTCAATAAAATTATTAAAATGGAAATTAATAGTCTCCCTGAAAAACAGGGGATAGAACAAGTAA
>CAZBAB010000026.1:0-6809 GCA_964489815.1 Candidatus Woesearchaeota archaeon
AAAAAAATGGAAAAAAACGCATATATATAACAAAAAAAGTAAAAGAAAAAATACTAAAAAAAACAAAAGTGAGAATTAAAGAAATAAAAAATACTAAAAAAATTAAAGAAAAAAACTAAAAAAGTGTCAATTAGTAAAATAAACGATTCATCATAGAAATAAAAAATAAAAAGTTAGATTTAAGTAATGGATAAAAAGGATATAAAATAAAAAAAGTTATTTTGTATACCGAATAATTAAATTCAAATTTCTCTTAGTTTAAGAATCGTCGATAAACTTGCTATTTTTTTTAAATTTTGAGAAATTGAAAGCTGAATGGTTTTATTATTTATACGTTTTTTTTCAATAGGAATTCCTTTTTTTATTAATCTTCCAATGTAGTCCCTAATAGAACTCTCACTTAAATGAAGCTTTTTAGAAAGTATTTTATGATCTGCATAACCTTGTTCTTCATCTAATTGATAAATTGTTGAAAAAACAAGCAATTCTTGCTCTGTTAAGCGCTTAAATTTTAAACGAATTTCCTTTTTTAAGCTATCAAGTGAAGCTAAAATTGCCTCTGCATTATCTAATGTAGAATAAGAAGTTAAATTTTTTGAAGAAATTCCTCTTTTTAAAGAATTTTGTGTCGAAATGTCTGTCTGTCTGTCTGTCTGTCTGTCTGTCGAAACCCCTTGATTTCCTGTGGAAAAGCCTAAATTTTGGGTTTTTAAGCCGTTAAAACCTGTCGAATGTGTCGAAGAATGTGTCGAAAGGGTCTTATTTTTTAAAGAATGTGTCTGAGAAAGTTTAAAAGTTTTAAGCATAAGAAAATCCAATTTTTTGTTTATTTTAACAAGATTTTGTTGGATTTTTAAGAACTCTTGGAATAAAAAAGAATGCTCTTGCTTTAAAAAATCAATGTCTTGTTTAACTTTTAAAAAAGCCTCTTTAATTGCATCCATAAAATAATTAAAAATAAAGTATATAAAAATATTAAGATATTAGAATATATCAATAAAAATCCTTATATGCTTCAAAAGTTTTTAAACTAAGTTTCCAACGAGAGCGTTTTAAGTATGGAATACCCTTTGGATTTTTTTTAATTTCAATTACAAATCCTTTTTTCTTTAAATCCTTTAAAATAGATTTAATAAATTCCTCATCCCTTGCTACTTCCTTTGCAATATGAGAAGTAAAATGAGGTATAGGATTTGTAGAATAAAGATAAGCAAGAATTTGTTCTGAAATTTTGTCTATTTTCTCTTTAGAAATTTTCATAATTTAAATAAATAAAAAGATTTTTTTAAACTTATGTTATTGGAAATTTTAATATTTAGTTTAATTGGGATTTCAGCAGGATGTGTTACTGGCTTAATTCCTGGAATCCACATAAATTTAATTGGAATATCCCTTATTGCACTTGCTTCAAAATTCCCTTCTATAAACCCTTTATATTTTGTTACTTTAATTGTCTCAATGAGTATAACCCATACTTTTCTTGATTTTATTCCTTCTGTTTTCCTTGGATGTCCTGACACAGACACAGAATTATCTATTCTTCCAGGACACAGACTTTTAAAAAAAGGTTATGGTTATGCAGCAATTAATCTAACAAATTATGGAAGCATAGGAGCAATTATTTTATTCGCAATATTAGCTTTACCTTTTGCAAAAATCATATATAATTTAAATCATGTATTTCCAAATATTTTGCCTTATGTATTAATCTTTTTTTCTATTTTTATGATTTTATTAGAAAAAGAAAAAATAAATGCAACTAAAGTTTTTATAATAACAGGTTTATTAGGATTAATTATTTTAAATTTAAATCTCAGACAACCCCTTCTTCCTTTATTAAGTGGGTTATTTGGTGCACCTTTATTAATAAGAAGTATTAAAAACAACACCAAGATCCCAAAACAAAAAATCTCAGAATTAAAAGTTTCTTTAAAAAAACCTTTGATTGCTTCATTAATTGCTTCTCCTCTTTGTAGTTTTTTGCCGGGTATGGGTTCTGGACAAGCAGCAGTTATTGCAAATACTTTCTCAAAATTAAAAGAAAAAGAATTCCTAATTTTAATAGGAGCCACAAATACTTTTGTAATGGGATTTTCTTTTATTGCATTATATACTATTTCAAAAACAAGAACAGGAACTGCTTTGGCAATTAAATCTCTTTTAGGTTCTCTTTCAGCACATATTTTTTATTTAATTATTTTTATTAGCTTAGTTACTGGAATTATTGCTTTTTTCTTAACAAAAATTTTAGCAAAAAAAATTGCATTAAAAATTAATAAAATAAAATATAGAAAAATTTCCATTGCAACAATTCTTATTTTAATTTTAGTAATCCTTGCTGTTTCTGGATTTTCTGGTTTTCTTGTTTTTATTTTAGCCTCTTTAACAGGAATTTATTCTACAAGCTACAAAATTAGAAGAACAAATATGATGGGCTGTTTATTAATTCCCACAATTTTACTTCATCTTAAGATTTTTTAAAATATTTTGTCCAGACTTCTAATTTTCTTTATTAAAACCACTCATGTAAACTTTCTTGTTTTTCAAGTTCTTGTCCAAAAATACTATCAATATAATTTTTAACTAATTCAAGATTTTGTTTAAGATAAGGTGAAAGATTGTAATTCCTTGCTAAACTAAAAGCAGCCTCTAAATATTTTTTAATCCCTCCTTCATTAATTGTAAAAATTAATTTACCTCCACACCGAGGGCAAACCCCTGTTAAAGGAGGGCGCCTTACAATTTCATTACAAGAAACACATCTAAAAGTTTGCATTGAAAATTTTCTTAAATTACCTTTTAAATCCCTTAAAAAATGTCTTGAGATAATTAATCTTGCTGTATCAGAAGTATCCACTGAACGAAGTTTTTCAACTAATTGCATTTGATGCTTTACTTTGTCTTGCATTGTTTCAAGAAGTTTATAATTTGAACAAACAACTCCTTGATTAAAATTAGAAGTATTATGAGTGAATCCTACACCAACAAAAGGATCCTCTTTTCTTTTTAAAATATCTTTAACACAATTAATTTCAACTTCTGAAGAGTGTTTTCTTTGTTCTGCTTTTTTATAAAGTTCCAAAGGATATTCATAAACATATTCAAAATCTAAAATTTGATCATCAACCTCACCAGCATCTATTTTTGCATTTAGAACTAAGGGAGCATCTTGGGTTCCACCCCTGTGACTTGGTAAAAATTTCTTTGAAAAATTAAGAAGAACATCAGAAAGCAACATTACAGCTGCTTCATCACCATCACAATCCCTTCTAATTGCTGCATGCATATAAGGACTTGCCATTAAACCAAGAACATTTGAAAATCCAATAAATCTGCAAATAACTCCTGCACAATTATGTGGTGCCATGCAAACCCCTAATTGCCCAACCAAATCTTTTTTTGATTTTAAATTATGGAATTTAGGTAATTTGTAAAACCTCTCTAATTCCTCATCAACAAAATTGCATACATTAAAAAAAACTTCATCTGCTTTTTCATCTGGGCTTTCAGGAGAACTTGGTAAAAGAACATCGTGTGGTTTTAATTCTAAAATTTGTTCATCGTCAACAAGTTCTTTTCCATGAATATCTTTTGTATATCCTAATTCTCTTAGTTTTTCTATGCCAACAGAAATTTCTTTTGGCTTAAAACATACAAGAGGCAACTCTGTGCAATCAAATCTTATTGTTCCATCTTTATTAACCTGTAAATTATATTTTGCTCTTAAAATTCCTTTAGCTAAATGTTCGGTTTGTTTGTTTTCTGAAGAAGTTCCTCGAACCCCTTTAATTAAAGAAGGAAGCTCATATTTTTTTAACCCTAATGTTTTCATGGCTTTTTCAAGATAATAATTAATATCCAAATCTTGATTTATATAAGGAAGTCCTTGTTTTTCATACCCCTCTATTTCCTTTGAAAAACTTTCTTCTTTTAATTCAGGAAAGTAATATTTTTGTTTTGTTTTTTTATTGCAATTTTCACAAATTCTATAAATTGTTGTTCTCTTACAATTTTCACAATAATAAAAAGGAAAAGAACTTCTAACCCTTCCAAGTTCACATGCAGCTTGCACACTTCGCAATCTCCCGCCTTCTCTACCAACAGGAAATAAAACATTTGGACTTCCAGTTAATTTTCTTAATTTTGCTTTTTCTGGTCTTCCCATTCTTGCTCCAATAAAATCTCCTGCTTTATCTTTTATTTCAAATCTACAAACAGAATTAATTTTTTCAAGAACAGATTTTCCCTTAAATTTCTTTTTCAAAAGCTCTTGATTTAAATTTAAATTCTCACTTATTTCAATTCCTAAGTTAAATAACAAAGCTTTGCTATTTATTTTATCTACTATTACATTTTCAATTACAACTTCATGAGGGACGCCTAAAAGCTCCAAAGCTCTTTTAGCTTTCTCAAAAATCTGTTTTTGGATTTTATTATAAGGTAAAATTAATTTTTCTTCATACCTTGAACTTTTAAGCCATTCAATTAATTCTAAAAATTGCTCCTCAGAAATTTGTGTCCAATAAAAAATAAATTTAGGATAAAAAGGAATTTTAAATTTTTTGCTTAATTCAACTGCCTCTTCAAAAGAAACATTGTAATAATCTTTGACCCAACCCTTTTTCTTTTTTAATTCTAAATACCACCATTCTTCAACATAACCAGGTTTGATTAATTCAGCATTTCTATTTGCAACATCACTAAAAGGAAATAATAAATCACCAAGATAAATAATTTCTTCTATATTATTATATAAAAATTTTGCTGTATCAAAATTTTGAAGTTTTTTAACACTTCCATTTTTTAATTTTACAATTGGCCCTTCAATAGAATCACAAACAGTTGCAACCATTCCTTTTGTTGGTTTTTCTAATTTTAATTGTGTCCCTGTTGCTATAAAATTATCAGTTACTGCCATTGTTGCTGGATGTATGGATGCTGCACTAAAACCAGAAACTCTTCCTCTTCCATACCTAAATCTAAAACTTCCTGAACGAGAAGGGTGTCCAAAAATAGGCCTTCCTGCAACTAAGTCTTTAATATAAACTGGAACACCCTTTTCTAAATTTCCTTTTTGGCCAGAAGATAATTTTTCATGAAGTTTTATATAATCTTTAAGAAAATCAAAGCCAGTTGCTTTTATTCCGTTTTTTCTTGCTATGTTATACAAACGAAAACCTTTTGCAGCTTTTTGAGCTAAACCCTCTGCCATAATTAAACAAAACCCGCTTCTTAGAAAATTTGTATTTACCCTATCAAGATTTTTGTAATTTGAAACCTCTAATTTTTCAGAAGGCTCTCCTGAAACTTGAATTGGCATATTTTTTGCTAAAAACAAAGCCTCTTCTTCAAAAGGCATATATTGGAGATTAGTTATTCTATCATGAAAATCAGAGAGTTCTGTCCAAACCCTTTTTATTTCATCTTCAGTTGGGTCATATTTTGCATAACCAAATTTCTCTCTTAAAAAATCAATTAACATTAAAACTATACAGCTTGCAGTGGTTCCTGCACTTCGAATTGGCCCTGAAAAATTTGCAATTATGTATTCTTCTCCTTTTCTTGTCTTCCCTACCTCTATTCCTGTATATCCCTCAATAGGGCTTGAAACAACTCCTAAAGTTATATAAGCAAAACCAATTCTTATTCCTGCATCCATTGCTTCTAAAATAGTGTTAAACTTGCAGAATTTTTGGTCTGAAACTTCATCTGCTATTTTAAAAACAACTGTTGGATCTAATTTTCCATATTCTTCTTCTAATTCTAAAATGCGTTTTGAAATTCCACTATTTTTCATTTGAGGATAAATTGTAGAAATTAAGCCAACTACTTTTTCCGCCATGCTCATTGCAAGAGGAATTTCAACATCATCTGTGGGATCTAAACCTGTTACTTTTGCTTTTTTAGCTATTGCATAAACTTTTTCAACTTCTTTTCTTAAATTATTAAAATATTCCTTAGTTTCTGGTTGAAGGTTTGTCATTTTTTATTTAATTCCTCCTCTAAAATTTTTTTCATATTCAAGGCATCAATATCCTGATTTCCTGCTGCTTCTGAAACTATTGTTGGATGCATCTTAAATTTTTTTATAATTGAAGCAAAATATTTAAAATTCGGAGAAGCCCTACCTTCACCATAAGCTTTATGTCTTTTTTCACCTTTTTCAGAATATTCAATAGGATAAAAATGACAATGTAAATTTTTAATTGCTTTATTTCCTAATTTATTTTTAATTTTTAAAATAATTTTTTTAAAGGATTGCTCAGAGTTTAAAGAACCTCCTTCATAAGCATGAATATGGGAAAAATCTATACAGGGCTGAGAGTTTGTTTTAATACAAATTTCAAGAATTTCATCCAAATTTCCGAGTTTTGTCTTTGAACCCATTGTTTCTGGAAGAAGTTGTGCTTTACCCTTAAAAATTTTTTTAATTTTTTTTATTCCTTTTATGCAATTTTCCATTGCTTTTTCATGATTTTTATAACCTGGATGAAAAACAACTTTTTTTGCTCCCATAATCTCAGCTAATTTTAAAGTTTTTACTAATTCTTTAACTGAATTTTCAAAAACTTGTTTTTTTTGTGAGGATAAAACAGCATAATAAGGTGCATGAATAGATAAACTAATATCAAACTCTTTTGCCTTCTCCCCAATTTGTTTTGCTGTTTCTGGTTTTATTCTTGTGCCGTGAGTCATGGAATATTCATAATGATTTAAACCAATTTTTTTTAGCCACTCAAAAAAATTGAATCTATTCTTTCCATACTTTGATTTAAAAAAATTCAAAGGCATGCCTGCTGGACCAAATC
>CAZBAB010000027.1:0-6770 GCA_964489815.1 Candidatus Woesearchaeota archaeon
TTTTTATTCAAAACCCTTATAAATAAAGAATTTTTGATTAAATTAAACAGATAAGCCTAGCCCCATAGTACAGCGGTCAAGTATGCGGCCCTTTGGAGGCCGTGACCCCGGTTCGAATCCGGGTGGGGCTATTTTTTGGTTTGTTATGCACAAGTTCCTAAAAATCCCAAAACTCAAAATGCGGAAGTGCCGGAGTGGTCAGGCGTTCGCATAAATATTAAAGCTCAGCCTCGCCTGTTGTGTAAGAGATAAAAACACACACCAGACGAAACGAGTTTGACCACAAAAACTCAAAATGCGGAAGTGCCGGAGTGGTCAAACGGGCGAGATTAAGGCTCTCGTGGCTTAGTGCCTGCGAAGGTTCGAATCCTTTCTTCCGCATTAATGTTTATATCTTCCTCTTTTTTCAACTGCTTTTAATCTCTCAAAAACAATTTTAGAATTCTTTGATTTTGAATAGCCTTTAAAAACTTCTTTGAGAAGTTCTTTCCAATTTTTAAAATGTTTTGCTTCAAGTGCTTGCCTTAATAAATGCAAATCAACTGCTTTATCTTCATATTTGTCACTTATAAACCCAAGACCAAAATCAATAAAGTAAATCTCGTCTTTTTTTAAAATTATATTTGAAGTTGTTAAATCTCCGTGAATTATTTTGTTATCATGAAGTTTTGCAACTGAAATTCCTATTTGTCTGCAAATTTGTTTTTGTTTTTTTAATGGAAATTTATTAAGGTGCTCTGAAAGTTTTTTTCCTGAAATAAAAGGCATTTTTATTTTATTAGGTTCAGGAGTAAAAAGAGGTTTTGGTGCATTGATAATTTCTGATGCTTTTATTAAAAGTTTTGTTTCTTTTTTTGTTCTTGTTCTTCTAATCTTCTCATCTAATTCTTTAATTCTATAAGATTTTGGAATTCTATTTTTAATAACAAAATTTTTTTGTTTTAATATAATTGCTTCTGCTCCTTTTCCAATAATCTTTTCCATGATTTAGTTTATTTTTTTTGATTTAAATAAGTTTTTAAATAGATAAATAAATTACTTTCTATGGGCAAAGAGAAAATAGAAATTGAAAATTTAGGAGAATTAGTTCATAAAAGTAATTATGAGATTGAGGTAGAGGAAAATGATGCTAATGGACATTTAAATAATTCTATGTATGGGGTTTATGCAGAAAAGATTAGACAAAAATTGTTTTTGCCAAGATATGGTTTTTCAGATAAGTGGTTTAATGAAAGGGGTTTTAGGCAGGTTAGAAGAGAGTTAAGTATTTTTTTTAAAAAGGGTATTGAAGCGAGTAATAAAATGGATGTGGGTTTGGAGCTTTTTGTAGAAGATAAAATATGGTTTCATATGATTTTTGATTTTATTCGGCCAGATAAAAATTTAGCTGCGAAGATGTATACTACTGATTATTTTATGAAGAAAAAGAAAGGAATTTTTGTTCCATGTAGAAAGGTTCCTCAGTTTTTTATTGATGCTATTAAGAATATTTAGTTTAGTAATCATGGCTTCTATAATAAAATAATGCAATTAAACTTAAAATGCTTCCAATATCCACTACAAGGCAATAAGGACAGAATTCTTTTATAATAAAAAATTGTAAAAATAAAAAATAAAGTGCAACGATTGAGCAGAGGATAATGCCGAACATAATAAATCTTTTTTTGGATTTTGTTGGGTTTTTTATTTGAGAGATTGTTAGAATAATTAGTGCAAGGAATCCAATTACACCAAAGTAGCTATTGTTAATTCCAATTGTTTTTGCATAAGAGGATTCTGCAACTATATAACATCCGTTTTTTTCATTATGATTGACTCCACAAGCTTTTTCTGCTGGGATGAATGCTAAAATAATTGATGAAGCCAAACAAATTATAAATATTGTTAGTAAAATTTTGTATTTCATATTTTTAATTGAAGAAGGTTCTTTTAAAAAGGTTTTTGTATTAAGTTATTTAAACCTCATGAATTTCTTTTTTCCAAATTTTTTCATTAATTTTTTCATTTGTTTTGGGTTAAGCCCTTTGCTTAAGTCCATTTCATTTCCAGATTTTATCATGTCATTTAGCATGTCATATTGTTTTAACAAAGAACGCACATCTGAATTATTAACCCCTGAGCCCTGAGCAATTCTTGAAATTCTTCTTGTTTGTTTTTTTAATATTTCTGGATTATTTTTTTCTTCTGGGGTCATTGATTTTATAATATGCTCCCATTTTGTGATTTTTTCTTGTTGTTGCTGAAGAAGATTTTCTGGGATTTTTGCACTTCCTAATCCAGGGATCATTGATTTTATTTTGTCAAATCCTCCGAGTTGATTCATTGATCTAACTTGTTCAATTACATCATCAAGAGAAAGTTTTCCTTTTTCAAGTTGCTTTTGTATTTTTTCCTGTTGTTTTTTATCTGTGATTGATTTAATCTTTTCAATTAAAGATTGTAAATCTCCCATTCCAAGAAGTCTTGATAAAAAGTTTTGCGGATTAAATGGTTCAATATCATTAATTTTTTCTCCGTTTGTTATAAAATAAACAGGGGCTTTTGTTTCAGCACATGCTGTTAATGCTCCTCCTGCTTTTGCAGTTGAATCCATTCTTGTAATAATAACCCCTGTTATATCAACAGCATCTTGGAATTCCTGAGCTTGTTTTTTAGCAGCTTGCCCAATGTCAGCAGGCATAACTAAAATTTTCTCTGTTGGTTTTATTTTTTTATTCAGGTTTTTTATTTCTTTAATCAAATCCTTGTCTAAATTATGTCTTCCTGCTGTATCAATAAGTATTATATCATATTTTTTTAATTCTTTTTCAAATTCTTTTAGAATTTTTTCAGGATTTTTTTCTTTTAGATTTACAAAAGCAGTTAATTTATTTGCATCTGCTAATTGTTTTAATTGTTCTGGTGCTGCTGGTCTGTGGACATCAAGTCCAATCATTGCAATCTTTTTACCTCTCTTTGCATAATAGTTAGCGAGTTTTGCAATAGTGGTGGTCTTTCCTGCACCATATAAACCCAGAAGCATTATTTTATTTTGTTTTTTTAATTGAATTTCTTTGTGTTCTCCTAAAATTTTTAAAAGTTCTTCATGGAGAATTTTAATTACATGCTCTTTTTTATCAATTTCTTTAATTCTTTCATTAAGAGCAGTTTTTTTAATTTTATCTGAAAGTTCTTTTACTAAATATACATTGACATCTGCTTCAATTAATGCTCTTTGCAAATCTTTTACAATTGTTTGAACTAGGTTTTTGTCAAGGAATATAGCATTTGCTATTTTGTCTGTTGTTCTTTTTAATACATTACTAAGTTTTTCTAGCATAAGATATAAAGAAATAAGGTGTTTTTAGGGTTTTTGGTGTGTTAGGATAAAGAGATTTTATAGAATCTTTTTGTGTTTTTACAACCCCAATTTTTCAATAAATTTCTTTTTATCAAATTTTTCAATATCTTTATATTCTTGTCCTGTTCCTAAAAAGAGAATTGGTTTTTTTGTGACATAACCTACTGAGAGGGCTGTTCCTCCTTTTTCATCTGTGTCTGCTTTTGCCAAGATTATTCCATCTAAATTTATTGCTTCATCAAATGCTTTAACTTGTTCAACAGAATCATTCCCAGTTGTTGATTCTCCAACAAAAATTTTTATATCTGGCTTGCAGACCCTGTTTATTTTTTCTATTTCTGCCATAAGGTTTTTTGCTGTGTGAATTCTTCCTGCTGTGTCAATTAAAACACATTGTATATGATTTTTCTTTGCATATTTTATTGCATCAAAACTAACTGCAGTTGGGTCTGCTCCATATTTTTGTGAAATAACTTTTACTCCTAATCTTTCTCCGTGTTTTTTTAATTGGTCTATTGCAGCTGCACGAAAGGTGTCGCTTGCAGAAAGCACACACGAAATTTCATTTTCCTTGAATTTATGCACGAGTTTTGCAATTGTGGTTGTTTTTCCAGAACCATTAATTCCACAAAAAAGAATTACATAGGGCTCTTGTTTTTTTTCTTTTATTTTTTTAATTAAATTAAAAGGTTCAATTAAAATTTCTTCAATTGTTTCTTTAAGAGCCTTTTTTATTTCATTTTCAATTTCTTTTTTTGAGAATTCTTTGTTTATAAGTTTTTCTTTTTTGTTTTTATTTATTTTATTACTAACTTCTAAAGCAACATTATTTTCTAAGAGTAAAAATTCTAAATCCTCTGAATATTCTTTAAACTTTTCTTCAGAAATTTTTATTTTCTTTTCTATTAATTTTTTAATAAAGGATTTTTTTTCTTTTTCTTCTTGTTTTTTCTTATCCTTTATTTTTTTTGGCTTTTCTTTTTTTTCTTTGGGTTTCTTTTTCTCTTTTTTTGGAGTTTCCTCTATAATTTCTTCTTCTTTTGAGATTTTCTTTGCCCAATTTTTTAATTTATCTTTTAATTTACTGAACATTTTATTATGGTATTTTAGTTTATATTTTGGAAAATCGTTAAATATATATATATATTTCCATTAGGAGATATGGCTTTAAGCTGTTTAAATTAAGATTAATGAAAGGAGGTGATAAAATATGGATAATACAACTAAATGGTTTGTTGCTCTTGCTGTAATAGTAATTGTTGGACTTCTTATAACTAACTTGAATTTTACTGGAAAGGCTGTTTTTGGAATTCCTTTTAATTCTGAAAAAAGTTCTGATTTAAGTAGTTCATCAAGTTCAGGTGGGGCTTCAGGAGGTTATGTTTCTGATGAAGGTTTGAAGAATTGTAAATGGATTTCTGAAGATATAATAATTAATTTTAATCCACAGCATAATATAGAAACTTTTATTTTAGATTGTCCTGGAGATAGAAAACCTGTAACTGCATCTATTGTTGGTGTTCCTTTCTTTAAAGTAAATGTTTCACTAATAAATCAATCATCAAAAGTTATTGAGGCACATCCTTTTGATATATGCGGTTCTTATTTTACTAATTATTTTCTTGGTAATGCAGGAGTAGCATATCTTATCGGGGCAAAGGACTGTATTCCTTCTTCAACCTTCTCATCAGAATATGTAGTTTCAGCTATTTGTTGTGAAGGTATTAAAGAGGAGGGGACATCATATCCCATAAAAAATATGACTGCACTATTTTCAACTCCTTCTGGAGGAGCAGGAAAACCTCCTTTATATAAATAAGAAAAATTTATTTTTATTTTTTTATTTCTTTATTTTTTATAACATTTATAAATATGTTTAAATTTGTATATTTATGAAAAAGAGGATATACAAAATTTATGTTTTTAGGCATGGCCAAACAGTTTTTAATGCAAAAGGAATTTTTACAGGTCAATCTTTTTCTAAATTAACTAAAAAAGGAAAACTTGATGCTCAAAAAATTGCAAGAAAATTAAGAAATAAAAAATTTCAAGTTGCTTTTTGTACTTCTTTACCGCGTTCTAAAGAGACTTTGAAGTATGTTCTAAAATATCACCCAGAATGTAAAAAGATTATTGTTGATGACAGGATGATTGAAAGAAGTTATGGTGTGCTTGAGGGGACATCTCATGAGGATTTTATTAAAAAATTTGGAGAAAAAAAGTATAAAGCAATTCACAGAGGATATGAAGTAGCAGCTGAAAAAGGAGAATCTTTTTTAGATGTTGAAAAAAGAGTAAGAAGTTTTATTAATTATTTGAAAAAATACATAAAGAAAAATAAAGTTAATGTTGCTATTTCTGGACATGGAAATTCTATTCGTTTATTTAGAAAGGTGATGGAGAAAGCTTCAAGAAAAGAGGCAGTAAAATGGGTTATTCCTTATGATAAAATTTTTGAATATAGTATAAAAGCTTAGTTCATTATTTAATAAAATTTATTGAAATATTTGAAGATAATTCTCTTTATTCTTTAGAAAAGAAGAGTGATTTATAAAAAGATATGAAATTTTAGAGGAAAATTGAGTTGGTGATTTAAATATTTTATTTATATAATTAATTTTCTATTATTTTAAAATAGGTCTTATTATTTGTACAATCGCTGTTTGTATAATAGTTTAATTTAATTTTTATTTTTCCCCTTAAGTTTTTTGTTTTGTAAACAGGTACTTTATATTTTGTCCATTTTTCTTTAGGAGCTTTTCTTTCCCCTACTTTAATATATTCAATAAGGTTAATTTCTAAGGGTTCCTCAATTTTATTGCAAACTACATAATCACACATTATATATTCATGGAATTTCCCATCTAAGAAAAATTCTTTTTCAAGAGGTAATTGAGTATTAACTTCCCTCCAATTTTTATTTTCATAAATGAAGATTTTTGGATAATCTAAACATGTTTGGATATAACCATTAATATGTGCTTGAAATTTATTAGATTTAATATTCTTTTTATTCTGGTAAAAGGAGAGAAGTATTATAATAATTATTGTTATTAATATTAAAAAAGCAGTTTTCTTATTCATAATAATTAAATTAATTTTTATGTCTTTAAATAATTTTTTAGTGGCATAAGTAATGACTTGAAATTTAATTTATTATCTAAATTTTTATAAAGAATTAAGTATTTCATTTGTTGTTGAGATGATAACTTATAATGAGATTTATGAGGCAGCAAGGAAAGAAAGATATTCTGCACAATTACAGCCTCTTGCTAAAAATTTTATTGTAGAGGTGTCTAAATATCTAGAGGAAAAGAATAAAACTCTTGAAGATACAAACAATACTCTTTCAGATTTATTTTTAAAAAACAAAAAGCAATTAGAAAATGCAATTACTTTATTCCAAGAGCTTCTTCGAAGAAGAAGAAAA
>CAZBAB010000028.1:0-6752 GCA_964489815.1 Candidatus Woesearchaeota archaeon
AAGAGTTTTTTCAATAATGGAAACCAATTTCATTTATGAAAGATAAACAAAGAATAAAAACTCAGACTCTTAAGGTGGTTATCTTGCTAATTCCGTCATGCATGCTTACTCCATAAAGGTTTGTTGCACGAGAGATAATTTCATCATTGTGCGTTATAACAATATACTGCCCTTTTCTCATATATTTGCTTAAAAGAGAGGCTAATCTCTCTGAATTTCTTTTATCTAAGGCGGCATCAATTTCATCTAATATATAAAAACAATAAGGATTTAATTCCTGAATAGCAAAGATTAAAGAGAGTGCTACAAGTGTTTGCTCTCCTCCTGACAAAGAAGTTACATCAAAGTATTTTCCATGCCCTATTTTAACTAAAATATTAACCCCTCCTTCAAAAGGATTTTTTTTATTTTCAAGCTCTAATGAAACCATCCCTTTTACACTCAATTGAGCAAAATTTTTTGAAAAAATCTCATTTAAATTTTTAAGTGTTGTTATAAAGGTTTTTTTCTTTTTTGTATCAATTTCTTTAATTACTCTTAAGACCCCTTCTTTTTCTTTTATAATCATATCAACTTTTTCTTTAATTAAATCATATTCTTTTTTTACTTGGTCATAAACTTCTAAAGAACGCATATTTACAGAACCAATTTTTGCAATCTTATCCTGAGCATAATTTAATCTTTTTAGTAAAATCTCCTTATTGGCTTTAATAATTTCTATATTTGCAAATTCCAGCATTTCAGTTTCCAGATTTTCAACAATTGCAGAAAATCTTGCTTTTTCAATTTTAAGGTTGCTTATATTCTGCTCAAAATTGTAAAGATTATTTTGTTTATTTGATATGTCTATTTCATGCTCGCGAATTTTAGTCTGGAAAGAATCTTTTTGTTGAATCATTTTCTTAAATTTCTTTGATAACTCTTCTTCCTGCAATTTTTTTGATTTAAGAAGAGATTCTTTAGAATTAATTTGTTTTTTAATTTTATTCAATTCCTGAATTAAATCAACTTGTTCGCGTTCAATTTCCTTAAAAGAGATTTTAGCTCTATCAAGTTCCCTTTGTTTAAAAGCAATCTCAGAATCAATATTCTCTTCACTTAAATTTAAAAGTTCCTGCAATTCAATTTTAGCAGTTTCATACTTCTTTTCTATGCCTGAAAAATTATCAAAATTCTTCTCAAGAGAATTTTTTCTTTGTTCAAGCTCATTAATCTCTGCTTTAATTGTAACAATCTTTTCTTGAAGCGTCTTGATTTGTTGTGTTTTATTTTCTATATTCTCAATCTTATTCAAATCAGAATTTCTCTTTAATAATTCTTCTTCTAATTGTTCAATTTCCTGCTTTATAAATTGCCTCTTTTTAGAAATATCTGCTAATTTCTTATCAGATTCTTCTATCTCTCTTTTAAGAGAAGAAATTTTTGGGGAGATTTCTTTGTGAATCTTTTCTATGTGCTCCTTTGTAATATGGCTCTTACAAAGAGGACAAATATCCATCTTTGAGATTTTTTGAATAAGTTTTCTTTGATTCTCAATTTCATGTTCATTTGTAAAGGAAATCTTTTCTAATTCAATTTCCTTTTTATTAAGAGAATCCAAAAATTCTTTTTTATGAGTAAGAGAGATTTTAATAGATTCTAATTTTTGGGCATTAGTTGTCTTATCAAAAAGTTGTTTTGAAATTATCTGAATTTGTTTAAGTAAGAATTCTGATTCATGCTCATAATTCTGCAAAAGGTTTTCTTTATCTTGTATTCTTTCTTTTAAAGAAGAAAGTTCTGACTTTGCCATATAAAATTTTTTTCTTTTATCTTCAAGCTCTTCAAGTTCCTGCTTTTTTTTATTTAATTCCTTTTCTTTATCTCCAATATAATCCTTTGATTGCATATTCTTCTTTAATTCATTAATCTCAAATTCATAATTTCTAATAGAAACCTGAATTTCTTGTTTCTGTTTTACAAAAAGAGATAATTTATTCTCAAAATTTTCCTTTCTAACTTTCATTCCAGCAAGTTCAGCGCGGATATTAGCAATCTCATTATTTAACTTTTCTTGTTCAAGCCCAGTTGATTCCTGAATTGTTGAATTAATAGAACTTATTTTATCCTGAAGAGCTCCAATTAATGCCCTAAGATTTAAAATACTCTTTTTTATTTTTTGTATATGCTCCTCTTGTTTTTGTATGGATAAAGAAATCTGTTCCAGTTGTTTTTTATTTTTAGTTAAATCATGATAAACTAAACTGGCTTTGAATTTTTTAATATCTTTCTCAAGTTTTTTGAATTTAAGAGCTTCTTGTCTCTCTTTCTCAAGATTATTCAAAAAGCTTGTTCTTTCTTTTAAAACTGAAAGAACTTCCTTTAATTTTGAATCTGTCTTTTCTAATTCCCTAAGTGCTTTTTGTTTTCTTGATTCATAAATGGAAATTCCTGCTACTTCCTCGATTACTTTTCTTCTTTCCTCTGCATGCATCTTAACAAAATTCTGTATTTCCCCCTGAAGAACAATATTAAAACCATTTGGATCAATTCCTGCTTGAGCCAAAATAGTTAGAATTTCTTGCCTTGTTTTTGTCTGATTATTCAACTTATAAATGCTTTGCCCTTTTTTTCTAACAATTCTTTTAATTGAAATTTCTTTTTCATTAATTGAAAAGGCTTTATCAGAATTATCAAAAACAATCTCAACCATTGCTTCTTTTGCAGGAGCAACAGACTTAGTTCCTAAAAAAATTAAATTTCTTGCTTTTGCTGCACGCATTGATTTTATACTTAATCTGCCTAATACAAAACATAAAGCATCTGAGATATTAGATTTTCCAGAACCATTTGGCCCAAGAATGACATTGATACCTGGTGTGAAGGGAATTTCAGTTTTTCTTACAAAACTCTTAAATCCATGCATTGTTAATTTTTTAATATATGACATTTTCCTATTTGATGATTTGAAAAATAATTAAGCATATTTAAAGATTGTTAGAGATTATAAAAAATTATATTTCTAATAATAATCTTCTAAAGAATGTGTCTTGATTTAACATCCTAATTTTAAGATTAAATTAAGTTTCAATTCTTTTTTAGCAGTCTAAGAAAATCTCTAATATTTCTTTTTGTTAAATTACAATAACCAGTTTCATCTTTCCAATGCTCCATTGAAAGACAAGAATTTTGAATTTTCTGAAGAGTTTCATCATAATATTCTTTTTCAATTTCATCATTAATCTTGCTTGAAAAATCTGCAATTTCTTTAGCAATTTTTTGCTGTCTTTTTATATCTTTTTCAATTAATAATCTTTTAAAAAATTCTATATATTTTCTAACAAAGAGGTCCTTTTTCATAAACTAATTACTTCCTTGTTCTTTTTATAACTTATGTAATTGCTTCTAATACAAAATTCTCTTATTTTAATATTAATAAAATTATATATAAAATTAATTTCTATGAAAAATTTTTCAATCTTTTTTCTTAAAGTTTAAATAATCTTTAAAGAAAATATGAAAATCTATAAAGTGCTTTGCTCTGAGTTTTGTTTGGCTTTTTTATAAGTTTCCCATGTCTTTCTAAATAGATTTTTGTTTTCATATTTCTCTATATTTTTCTCAAGAAATTTTTTTGTCAAGGGATCAGAAGGGTAACCTGAACCAATTTCTTCCCCATATTCTTTTTTTAATTTATTTACTTCTTCTTCTCTTTTACATTTTGCCAGAATTGAAGCAGCTGCAACTGAAACATGATTTACATCTGCCTTGTGTTCACAAATTATTTTTAAATTTTTTAAGTATTTTATTTTTGTTAAAAGATAATTTCTCCAGGTTACAATTGAGGTTGATGGGCAATCTAAAAAAACAGAGATTTGTTTGTTTTTTGGATTTATTTTGTCTATAATTTTGGCTGCTATATTTGCTTCAAGTTCATTTAATTTTAATCCCTTTGCTTTTGAACTATCAATTTTATCTGGAGAAACCATCTGAATATCATAAGCAATTGCTTTCTTTTTTATTATACTTGCTAAAAATTCTCTTCTCCTTTGTGTTAATTGTTTGCTATCTTTTACTCCAAGCTTAGCCAATTCTTGCTCTGTTTTTTTATCCAACATACATCCTGCAAGAACCATTGGTCCAATTACTGGACCCCTACCAGCATCATCAATCCCAAAATTTAACTCTGTCATGAGAAGAAGAATTAAAGATTGTTTTTAAAGATTTATTTTAAGTCTTAAAAAGGAAGATCTTCTTCATCAAAATCTTCACTATATAACCCCCTTTCTAAAAAACTCCTATCTAAAAATTCTTCATACTTAATCTCCTCATATTTTTTTATGAAATCTTCCCTCCATTTTTCTGGATATCGCTCTCTAATAATTAATATTGGAAATTGATTTATTTCCTCTTTGTTAATTGTTACGCCCTTAGGAAATTTTGCTCTCTTAAAAATAAAATCTTGTGAAGAAAAACCTAATTTTGGTATTTGTTCTTCTGGAGTTAAAAGCATTGCATTTAAATTTAAAGAAGAAAATCTGGTAAATGTAACATATTTTCCACCTTCATATCGAGATTCCCCTTTTTTCCATATTTCAAAAACTACACTAAATGGCAAAGCCATTGAGTATTTTACTTCTAAACTTAAACCCTCTATTAATTTATCCAAACTCTTATTAAAATATCTTTTTCTAATTTTTTAATTCCATGCCTAAAAATATTAAAATAAATCTCAGGAAATTTAAATGCTCTACTTTTTTGTAAAACAGCATACCTTGCCATTTGTTCATCACGTAATTTTATTTCTCTTCCACAAGAAACAGCTTTTGATTCCCACATAACCTCTCTTGAAAAATCAACAACATCTGGTTCAATACAATCTAATCCTTGTTCTTTAAAAAAATTCTTGAATTTTTAATATAGCCTCTATACATTACCTGAGTAAGCAATTGAAAATAATAACCTAATTTAACTCTCAAACCCATAAATACATCATTTTTATAATCTTCAAATAACTCACCTTGACTAGGATATCTTATATTAAAACTCTTAACTGGAAAATCAAGGGCAGTCTGATATTCCTCTGTTTCATAGAATTCTCTTCCTCCAGGAGTTTTAGTTACCATAAAAAAATTTACAAACCTTCTATTATAAAAATGTAGGATGTTTAAAATATATACTAAAAATTTAATTTAAAATAGCGAGGGCGGGATTTGAACCACTATTCAGCCATTGAAAAGCCGTTATAAAAATAAATTAAAAAATAAAATTGTCGCTGTTCAATAACCTCACGACCTCCTCTACGGTCGCGTAAAAAATAGCGAGGGCGGGATTTGAACCACGCGACCTCCGGGTTATGGGCCCGACGAGCACTCCAGACTGCTCCACCTCGCTATAATATGGTTATATGACACAACTTTTAAAGGTTTCTAATTAAAGAGTTTTATTCTTAAATTATGAATATTTACCCAAAACAAAAGATTTAAAAAGGATAATGAATATAAATTCATAACTAAATAGGAGGAATTAAAAAATGCCAAGAGGAGACAGAACAGGTCCTGAAGGAAAAGGAAGTAGAACTGGAAGAAGAATGGGTTTTTGTTCAGGTTATGATACTCCTGGATTTATGAATGTTGGATTTGGACAAGGATTTGGAGCAGGAAGAGGTCTTGGATGGAGAAGAAATGCTTTTAGTTCAAGAGCCAACATACAAACAAATCCAGTAGTTATAACAGAAAAACAAGAAAAACAAATTTTAGAACAAGAACTAAGTGCTTTAAAACAAGAAATAAAAGAAATAGAAAATAGATTAAAAGAACTTAAAAAGTAATTTTCTTTTATACTTTAAAGAAAAATGAAAGAAAAAATAGCCTTCTTATCTATAATTGTAAATTTAATACTTGCTATTGGAAAAATTATAGTAGGGCTTTTGGCAAAATCTTCATCTGTATTAGCTGAAGGTGTTCATTCTGGAATGGATGTTGTTTCTTCTGGAATAAGTTTAATTGGAATAAAGATAGCAAAAAAACCAGTTGATAAAAAACATCCTTATGGGCACTATAAATCTGAAGTTTTATCTGGATTAATAATTACTATCTTCTTATTTGTAACAGGAATTTGGATAATCTACAAAGCATACAAGGGATTTCTAAATCCAGAGTTAGTTTCAATTAACTATCTTGCCTTAGGGGTTATGGGAGCATCTGCCATTCTAAATGCAGTTATGGCTAAATTAAAAATTTATTATGGAAAAAAGGAAAATTCTCTAAGTTTATTGTCTGATGGGATTCATGATAAAGTTGATGTTTATACTTCAATAATTATCTTAATAGGATTAATCTTAATGCCTTATTGGATTTATATTGATTCTATCTTAGCCTTATTAATTGGCTTGTATATTTTAAAAGAATCTTTTTTATTAGGTAAAGAAGCAACTGATTCATTATTGGATGCCTCTGCAGGAGAAGAAATAGAAAATAAAATTAAAAAAATTATAGAAAAAGAGAATATTGAATTATCAGATTTAAGAACTCAAAAAAAAGGAGCTGTTATAACTGCTAATTTAGAAATCAAACTTCCAAGTAAAATTAGTGTAGAGGAAGCAACAAAAATATCTAATAATCTTAAAAAGAAACTAATAAAAAATATAAAATCATTAGAATATGTAGCAATTCAAATAAGGAGTCATGATGTTACAGATTCCTATTTCAAGCCCAAAGATTTTGTTTCAAAAATAACTGGTGGGAGAGGATTTGGATGGCAGAGAAAAGGAA
>CAZBAB010000029.1:0-6610 GCA_964489815.1 Candidatus Woesearchaeota archaeon
TTTCGATTTTCCTCTAAGCACTGAAGGGCAACATCTTTCTTTGCCTCTGAAGGATGTTGTATAAACAACCCCTTGTTTTTCTTTAAAACTTGAAAAGCAACATCTTTCTGATACCTTGCTGAATATTGCATAAACAATCCCCAAACTCTTTCTCATACTAACTCCCTTACAAGGTGTTTAGTAAAAAATAAAAGAACCAATCCCCCCACAAAAGTAATAATTGAACTTAATAAATAATTATTTGGGAAAATTAATACATCCATAATTCCCCATGCTCCTCTCCAAAAAGCTACAACTGCCACACCAATAATAAAGGCATAAAATATTTGCTTAGACTTTTGTCTCATGTAAGAATAAAGAAAAAAGTATTTTTAAATTTATTTTAATCTCAAATTGTCAAGAGTTCGTGGGACATTTGTCTCAACTCTATGAGATTTATATAAAGCAGAAGCTAAATCTAAAGATTGAGAGACTTCTCCATGATTAATTATAATTCTCTTTGGTTTAGGATGCATATTATTAAAGTAAGACATTAATTCATTTCTTCCTGAGTGAGCTGAAAATCCTTCAAGAGTATGAACCTCTAAATTTATCTTAACAATTTCTTCTCTTCCATCAACAATCATTTTTGTTTCTTCTATACCCTCTTGAATCTGACGCCCTAAAGAACCTGTTCCTTGATAGCATACAAAAACCAAAGAATTTAACTTATTCCCTGCAAACTCTCTTAAATATTCTACAGAAGCACCTCCAACAAGCATACCAGAAGTTGCTAAAACAACACAAGAACCTCCTTCTATAACTTTTTTTCTTTCTTGTGGCGAGCCCACTCTTGAAAAAATATCTGAAACAAAAGGATTTTTATCTTGAAAAACTTGATTTCTTACTTTTCCGCTTAGAAAATCTGGATATGCTGTATGAATTGCATTAATATCCCAAATCATTCCATCAATATACACAGGAATCTTCTTCATCTTACCTTTTTTAATAGCATCATCAATTATTAACATTGTTTCCTGGGCTCTTCCTAAACCTAATTCAGGAATTAAAACTTTTCCTCCCCTTTCAATTGTTTTATTTATTACATCTATTAATTCTTCTTCAGACTTCTCTCTTGGGGGCATTGCCCTGTCTTTTCCTCCATAAGTTGATTCTGTGATTATTGTTTCAACCCTTGGAAAACTTGAAACAGCAGGGTCAAGCAAACGCGACTTTCCATATTTATAATCCCCAGTATAAACAAGATTATGAGCCCCATTCCCAATGTTAATATGAATTATTGCACTTCCAAGACAATGTCCTGCATTATACATAGTAATTCTTATATCAGGGGCTATATCTGTAACCTCTCCATAATTTAAGCAAACACTATGCTTTACCATTTCTTTAACATCTTTTGAACTAAACAAAGGAGTTGCTGCTTGCTTATAAGCCACACCAATAAAATCCAAAGAAGTTAATGCTGCAATATCGCGTGTTGGCTCAGTTAAATAAACAGGTCCTTTATAACCCATTTTATAAAGATAAGGCAATAAACCAACATGGTCTAAGTGAGCATGTGAAATCACCACTGCATCTAATTCATTTATATCAAATTCTGGAATATCTAAATAAGGAAATTTTTCTCTTTCTTGAGCAGAAACATCAATCCCGCAATCAAGTAGAATTTTTGAATTTGGTGTTTGTAAAAGTAAGCAACTTCTTCCAACTTGACGAGCCCCTCCAAGAAAACACACTCTAATCCAACCACTTGATTTCTCTGAAGACCAAGATTTATATATCTTTTCTCCAAGAGAATTTAAAAATTTTCTACGATAAGCATTATTTGCATAAAATACTTCTCTAATATTCTCTGTTATTTTACTCTTAATTATTGGAGAGCGCTGTATTTGAGGAGTCCATAATGTTTCTTTTTTTATCTCTTCTAAAATTGAACCTTGTTTTCCAATAACCATTCCTGGTTTTTTTGCCTCAATAATAACAATGCTTCTATGGGAATCAAAAAAAATATTTGTTATTTCTGCTTCCTTAGGAACAATCTCTTTAATTTTTTTTTCAGTAAGTTCTCTATCAAGTAAAATCTTTGGATCTGCTCTTAATTCAATTCTCTTTTTAATCTCAGAAACAATCTCTCTTATTTTTCCATGGTCTCTTCTAAAAAAATTTTCATTTGAAGTATAAAGAACTATATTTGCTCCTTCAAAATTAGCTTCATCTATTTGCCCATGCAACTTGTCTTTTATTGTTTTCAGGATACCCATATTTTTTAATATAGAACTACTTTATTTAAACTCTGGAATTAATTTTGTTTTCACAACTTGTTCAATTTTGTCTTTTTTAACAACATAAATGTCCATTCCTTCTCCAGAAGCAGGGTCTCTTCCAAATGAAGCTAAGAGACATTTTTTTGCTAAAGCAATTCCTTGTTCAAGACTCATACTTTTTTTATAATCTGAATCTAAAATTGGGTTTGTTTGCATTAATCCAGAACCAGAAGCAGTATATTTCTCTATTTTTTCTAAAAATCCATCAGGATTAATATTGTATAAATAAACTCCTGTTTCATCATACCCTGCAAGTAAAAAATGAGCAATTGAAGGAATCATTGAAGGTTGTCTTATGCCTTGATAAGATAAATTAGCAAAAAGATTTGCAACTTCTTTAATTGTTGGTTTTTTCTTTGACCTTAATTCTTTTATTTTTAATTCTGCTTTTGCAAGCCTTATGTTTCTTCTTGTATCTGATGCAGTTCCTGCTGTTGTTACAATAATATTTGGCATAACAAAATGTATTTTTTCATGCTCTTTTCCTGCAATATAAGAAACCCCTTGATTATCAGAAGTTCCATAAGAAGCCCGCTTATCTGCAGCTACAACTATTCCATCTTTGCAAACAATACCAAGAGTAGTTGTTCCTGTTTTAATAATGTGTTTTTTTAAATCTTCATCCATTTTATCATCCAGAACAATAAAATATCTTTGATAAGATATTATTTAAAGCTTTTGGTAGAAAAACTAATATGCAAAAATATTTATAAAAAGATTTTTAAGAAAATTATGCATGAAAAACAAAATTTATTCTCAGAAAAGGAGAAATTCTTGAATTTTTTAATACAAAAGAAATAAAATATAAATTAATAAAAAGGGCATTTATAAAAAAAGCATTCATTTAGAAAAAAATTTAATTGCAGTTTATAAAACAGGGCATTACTATTTTGAAAAAATAAATTAATTCAATAAATCTTTATTCTTCAATACTATCTGAAACCCCATTTTCTTTTTTCAATCTAATTACATTCTCTACAAAACCCTCTATCTTTTTTTCATGGCTTACAATTATTAATTGTGCAACATTTAATTGATCTAAAACCTCCCTCATCTTATCTAATTGCTGTTCTGAAAATCCATCTGTTGGTTCATCTAAAATTACTAAATCTCTTGTTTTGATTTTACTCATTAAAGAATTAATTACCTGATTTAATGCCAATCTATAAGCAAGAGCCACAGCAGTTCTCTCCCCCCCAGAAAGATAAGCATAATCTATTTCATAATCCTGAAATTCAATTATTGGAGTAAAATTATCATTTAAACTAACATTAAAATTATCTGAAACTAACATAGAAAACCATTTTGCAAAAAGTTCAGAAAATTCCATTTTTAATTTAATCATTACATTTTTTTCAATATGGGAAATAAGGGGAATAAATTTCTTAGAAAGCCAATTTTCAAGAGAAGTTATATATTCTAATTTTTCTTTTATTCTTTTTGTTTCCTGTATTTTTGTTTTTAATTCTTGTATTTGAATCTCAAATAAATCAATTTCTTTTCTTAATTCTGCAACTTTTATCTCAGTCATTCTCTCTTCTTCAAAAGCAAGATTAAGCTCTTTTTCTTTTTCCTCAAAAATATTTTCATATTTTGAGAGTTTAAAACTATCCTCCTTTAAAGAATCTATATGTTTTTCTAATAAATCTATGTCTTTTTCAAGAAGATTATTTGAGGTTACAACCTGATTTAATCTAATTTCTTTTTCTTTAATCCCTTGAAGTTTAATTTTTAAAATCTTTAAATCATTTAGTTCTTTTTCCTTGGAGAGAATTTCACTTTCTATTTTTTTTAATTCCTGTGAATTTAATGTTTTCTCTACCTCTAATTCTTTTATTTTATTTATATTTGAAGTAATTTCTGAATCTAATTTATTTATGACATTTGATTTATAAACAGGCCCTACATCCTGCAAACATGTCGGGCACAGATCAAGATGACTAATCTTCTTTTTTATTGATTCATTATCATTATTTTTATTTTCAAGAGAATTTATTTGTGATAAAATCTTTATATTCTCATCAGAAACTTGCTGTTTTTTTTCTTTTAATAAATTTAAATCCTGTTCTAATTTAGGAATCTTGGATTCATCAATTGCTGTTTGTTTTAATTTATCTATTTCTTCTTTTATTTGCTCTATTAATTTTTTGTTTGAAAAAATAGAATCTCTCTTTGTTGAAATTGCAATTTTTGTTTTCTCAATTTCTTGTTCAAGTTTTTTCTTTTCTTCAATTTTAAAAGAAATTTCTAATTTTTCCTGTTCTATTTTTTTTCTATAATTTACCTTAGATTCAAATTTTTTTTCAAGAAGAATTAAATCTACTTTCTTAATCTCCAAATCTTTTTTTCTTTCATCAAAAAGAAGTTTCTCCTGTTCTAAATTAGAAGTTAAAGCCTGCTTAATTCTTTTTTCTTCTCTTAGTTTTGATGCAAGCAAAGTCACATTTTCTAAAATTCTCTTATATTTATCAATACCAAAAACATGCCTTAAAGTATTTATTCTTGTTTCAGGATCTTGCAAAATAATTTGCTTCATCTCTTCTTGAGGGGTATAAACCGTAAATTTATATAAAAGATTTTGTTTTTTTGAGAATTCTCTTGGGTAATTTAATAAATCAAGAACCCTACTTTTTAATTCTGTTACAGACACTTCTTTTTTTTCTCCATTAACTGATATTGAACAATAATCCTGTGAAATTGTTTTTGCTTTTTTTAAAGTTCTCTCAATTATAATTTCTTTTCCATCTACTTCAAAAATAATTGTTACCCCCCCATTGACTTCCCCATTTCTCAAAAGTGATGCCCCTCTCTGCCCTGGTTGTAAACCAAATAAAGCAAATTCTATTGCTAAAAGAATAGAAGTTTTTCCTGAACCAATATCCCCAGATAACAAAGTAGAACCCATGGGAAAAGTAAATTCTTTCTCTTTATAACTTCTTATATTCTTTAATTTAATTTTTTTTAAAATCATTTTAAAATTTCAATATTTTTTTTGATATCTCCATTAATCTATTTACAAAATTTTCATTAGTCTCCCCCTCTTGTTTTTCAATTGATAAAGAACTAATTAATTGTGGTATTAAAGAATTAAAATCTGAGGGATTTTCTTTAGAATAAAGCTCTATTGTTTCTTCCTCAACGTTTTCTGTTTCTTTTATCTCAAATTCCAAATCAAGTTCTTTAGTTTTTAATTCATGAATATTTTTTAATAAAAAATATGCTTTCTTGTTTTGAACAAATTCCTGAATTTTCTGAAATTTTATATCTGAAACTTTTGAATTCTCAAGTTCTCCTTTTATTCTTAAAAGTATTATCTTATCTTTCAAATCAAACTTCTCAAGTTCTGAGATTATTTTATCTGTTGCAGTTACAGCATCTTTTATTTCAATTGTTAATTTTACTATGTCCTTTATTTTTATTGGTATTTTTTTCAAGGAATCTAAAGATTCTGTATCTACAATATAAAAACTTCCCTGCCCTAAATCTTCTAATTCTTGAAAATTATTTGGAAAAATTGGGCCTGGATAAAGAAAATTCTCATATTGCATATCTATATGGATATGCCCAAGAGCATAATAATCTGCTGGAGGGAGTTTTTCTGTTTCAATAGCATCAATTGGGAGAGTTCCTCTTGCTTTATCTATGGTTGTGTGCAGCATAAAAATCTTAAACATGCCTGGAGCATCATTTAACTTTGTTTTTCTTAAATCAGGAATTTCTAAACCAGATTTTTTACCTGGATAACCATAAATTGCAACACCTTGATAAACTGTTGGATTTAATAATATTTTTTCATCAATAACCTGAAAATTTGCTACATTTTTGCAAAAACCTGCCTTCTCAAGAACATCTAAAAAAGTTTTTCCAGAAACAGAATAATCATGTGATCCTGCAATTAAAAAAACTGGGATTTTTGCTTCTTTTAATTTC
Organism: Candidatus Woesearchaeota archaeon; assembly: GCA_964489815.1. GTDB lineage: Archaea > Nanobdellota > Nanobdellia > Pacearchaeales > GW2011-AR1 > JABIDC01. The sequence continues at coordinate 6,255 of CAZBAB010000029.1, forward strand.
CTAAATTCACCAAATGTTTCTTTTAAAATTTCAATTGAAGGATACGCTGAATCAAACAAATCACCTGCTACTAAAACAAAATCCACTTTTTCTTTTATGCAAGTTTGCACAGCTAATTGAAAAGACTGAAAATTTAAATCTTGCATAGGTTGCTGTTTCCAACCCCCCAAATGCACGTCTGCTATATGGGCAAATTTCACCATTTTTACAATCAAAAATTAAAGAAAGCTCTTGTATTTAAAGATAATTGAAGTTGAGTTTGATTTTAACATAAAATTTTGAAGCACTTCAAAACATTTATAAAAATAATATAATTCATTAAACAAAGAGAGATGAAATTTAATATTCTTTTTGGA
>CAZBAB010000030.1:0-6565 GCA_964489815.1 Candidatus Woesearchaeota archaeon
AATTAGGAGGGAAGCACTCTATCCAGACTGAGTTACTTGGGCATAAGGTTCATGCGGATGAAAGGATTCGAACCTTTGTAGGCACTAAGCCAGCAGATCTTGAGTCTGCCCCGTTTGACCACTCCGGCACATCCGCGTTTTAGGTTTTAGGATTTTTAGGAGTGGGCCTTACCAGAAGTTCAGTTCTGAGTTGACCACTCCGGCACATCCGCAAAATTGTTTCAATAAACTTATATCTATCTTTAAAAAACAAACATATAAAAAACTTTATAAAGCCCTGTATTATAGATTTTATGAAGACGGCCATAGTGAGGAGGAAACACCTGTTCCCATTCCGAACACAGAAGTTAAGCTTCTCATGTTGTTGGCAGTAGTGTCCCACAAGACGCAAAACCTTCAAGCTGTCTTTCACTCTTTTTGTTAAAATTAAATCACAAATTATTAAGAAGCATTTAAATCTATAAAAGACTTAAAGTTTTTATGAAAAGAAACCTATCTAAAAAGGAAATAAAAATACAAATTGAAGAATTCTTTAAAGATATTAAAAATAAATCTCCAAGGGAAATTAAAAAAATACAGAGATTAGCAAAAAGTATCAATTACCATCTCAAAGATAAAAGAAAGTTGTTTTGTAAGAAATGCTTAACACCTTATTCTGGAAAAGAAAGTATTAGAATCAAAAACAAAAGAAAAATTATTGTGTGTGAGAATTGTGATTATGTATCTCATTGGAAAATAAAAAATTAAAACTTAACTTTTTTTGAATTAAACTAAAAATAAAATAATAAGGCTCCCAAAACACTAATAAAAATAAAATAGGGGGTAAAAATTAAATTAATAAAATTACAAGAGGAATCCAAACAAACAACTGTTTTTGCAAGAAAAAAATCAATACCTACCAAAATTATTAAAGAACAAATTAATTTCAAAAAAGTTGGCTTTAAATTTATTTTAACTTTTTTTGAATTCAGCAATGAGTTCAATCAAATCTGTTTGCCCAAGGAACATTGACCTGCAACAAAATCTTTCTAATCCCAAATCATCTAAAACTTTTTTTGGGTTTTCACCTTGCTGTACTCGCTTTTTAAATTCTTCCCATAAATGTCCTATTGGTTTGCCACAGGAAAAACATCTAACTGGAATTATCATATATATTAGTTTCTATAATGCTTTTTAAAGGTTTTGCTAATAAAAATTTTAAAATTATACAAATTTTTATAAACTAAAATTAATTTAAAAAGAAAAAGAGGCAATTTCATGAAAAAATGCATTTATTGTGGAAAGGAAATAAGCTCAGATAGCTTAGTTGATTTTTGCGAGAAATGTGGAAAAGAAGCATGGGGAGAAAAAATGTTTAATGCAATAATCGAAAATATGAAAAAAGCACAAGAGAAAGGAGATTTAGAAATTCAAAATAAAGAAAAAAATATAGAATAAAATAAAAGCATAGATTTTTAAATAAATATTTCTCAACATAGTTATAGGAAACTAAAATGAATAGAAAACCAGTTAGAAGCCGAGGGAAACTCAAACTTAGTAGATACTTTCAAAAATTAAAAAAAGGAGATAGTGCAGCTGTTATAATTGAAAAATCTATAAACTTTAACTTTCCAAAAAATCTTCAAGGCAGAACAGGAATAATTGAAGAAAAAAGAGGGAAGTCTTACCTTGTAAGAATAAAAGACCACAATAAAGAAAAAAGATATTTGATTGCTCCAATACATTTAAAAAAAATAAAACAATTAAAAAATAATTAAAATGATAAAAAATAGCAAACCTTTAAGCTTAGCAGAAGCACAGGAATTTATAAAGAATTCAGAAGAAACATCTCCTGAAATTAAAAAATTTGTAAATACTTTTGTAAAACTTTCAGTGGAAGACGCAAAAAAACTTAGAAAAAAACTTCAAGAGCTTAGTTTAATAAAAATAAAAGAAGAGCATATTTCAAAAGTGATTGATTTACTTCCAGAAACTAAAGAAGAAGTAAATAAAATCTTTGTTAATGTTAATTTAAATGAAGATGAAATCAATAAAATACTTGAAACAGTTAAAGGATTCATATAAAGAAAATGACAAAAGAAGAATATGCACTAATATTAGAATACTTACCCAATGGCTACCCCTTGGAAAGAAAAATGATTCCAATAGCCCAAGCTATAGGGACCCAAAATTTAACACTTTTAGAATTAATTCCTCGGCGGGGTGTTGAATTAAAAATAGGAGAAGTTGTATACATTGGAGATGGTAAAAGAGATAAAATTTATTATATAAATGGAAGATTAAAACGAGAGAAATTAACTGAAGCAGCAAAAAGACAATTAGAAGAGTTTATAAAAACTTTCATTAAAAAAAATGAAAAAAGGTTTGTTGATTTCTTCAATAAATCTACAGCAATTAATAAAAGAGTTCATCAAATTGAATTGTTGCCTGGAATGGGAAAAAAGCACATGAGAGACATTCTTAAAGAAAAAGAAAAAAAAGAATTTGAATCTTTTGAAGATATAAAAAAAAGAGTAGCAAATCTTCCAGACCCAGAAAAGGCAATTGAAAAAAGAATATTCCAAGAATTAACAAATATTGAAAGATTTAATCTTTTCATAAATTAAAATGTAGGAAAAATGGAACAAAGAAACAAAGAAGTAAAAGAAGAAAGTAGAATAGTAAGAATTATGTCAAAAGATATAGAAGGAAATAAAACAATTTATGCAGGATTAACAAAGATTAAAGGAGTCTCTTGGACATTCTCAAATGCTATATGCAACAAATTGGGATTTGATAAAAAAAGAAAAATTGGCTCTTTAAGTAATGAGGAAATTAAAAAAATATCAGATTTTATAAAAAATCCAAAAATCCCAGCACATCTTCTTAATAGAAGAAAAGATCTTGAAACAGGAGAAGACAAGCACTTAACTGGAAGTGATTTAGAACTTAGAAAGGAATTTGACATTAAAAGACTTAAAAAAATAAAATCTTATAGAGGATTTAGACATATGAGCAAACTCCCAACAAGAGGACAAAGAACAAAAAGCAATTTTAGAAAGAACAGAGCAAAAGGTTCTGGAATTAAAAAGAAAAAAACTAAACAATGAAAAGAAAACATAAAAACTATTCACATCCAAGAAGGCCCTTTGATAAAGCACGTATAGAAGAAGAAGCAAAAATAAAAAAAGAGTTTGGATTAAAGAACAAAAGAGAAATTTGGAAAGCAGACACAAAAATTAAAATAATAAGAGAAAAAGCAAAAAAATTAATTTCTTCTGATAAAGAAAAACAACAAGCCCTCTTTGAGCAATTAAAAAAAATAGGATTTAATGTAAATTCAATTGGGGATGTATTGGGGTTAAATAAAAAGGATTATTTAAAAAGAAGACTTCAAACAATTGTTTTTAAAAAAGGGCTTGCCTCAACTATAAAAGCAGCAAGACAATTAATAGTTCATAAAAAAGTATTGGTTGATAACAAAGTAGTTAATGTTCCCTCTTATATTGTTCCTGTTGCATTAGAAGGAAAAATAAAATTAAAAGAAAAAAAGAAAAATATAAAAAAAGAGGAAAAACCAAAAGAAGAAACAAAAACAGAGGTTAAAGAGGAATAATGGCAGAAAAAAAAGAAAAACAAGTTAAGGAAAAACCAGAAGAAAAGAAGCAAGAAAAATCCAAACTCAAAAAGAAAAAAAAAGAATATGAAGCTGTAATGCATGTTTATAGTTCTTTTAATAACACAATTGTTCATGTTACTGACATGTCAGGAAGAACAATCTCTAAAGTAACTGGAGGAATGGTTACAAAACACTCTAGATTAAAGGCTAATCCAACAATTGCTATGTTTATTGCAAAAAGAATCTCAGAAGAATTAAAAGAAATTGGTGTAAAAAAACTTTATGTGAGAATTAGAGCAAAAACAAGAAATCCTTCTTCAGGACCAGGCGCAAATGCCTTAATTAAAGCAATTTCAAGAGAAGGTTTCAAAATTATGAATATTTTAGATACTACAAGAATTCCCCGTGGAGGACCAAAGAAAAAGGGAGGAAGAAGAGGAAGAAGACCATAATTTTAAAAACCCCCTTGATAATATTTTAAAATGAAAATAATAAATAAAAAACAAGACCAAATAACTTTTAGCTTGGAATTAAATGAAAGTCTTGCAAATGCTATAAGAAGATATGTTTTAGAGATACCCATTCTTGCAGTAGATGAAGTTGAGATTTCAAAGAATGATTCTGCTCTTTATGATGAAACAATTGCACATAGAATTGGATTAATCCCCCTTAAAACAGAGAAGAACTTTAATGCAAAAACAGAAAAAAAATTAATTCTTAATGCAAAAACAGAAGGATATGTTTATTCAGGAGATTTAAAAGGAGATGCAAAAATCATATTTGAAAAAATTCCTATTGTACTCTTAAAAAAGGGACAAGAACTTGTTTTAACTGCTATTGCTAGATTAGGTAAAGGGGTAGAACATGCAAAGTACTCCCCTGGATTAATGTTTTATAGAAATATTTTAGAGGTTTCAATTAGTAAAAATTGCCCAGAAGAGATATTAAATCAATGCCCAAAAAAAGTAAGAGAAAACTTAGGGAAGACTATCATTATTGAAGACCCTTCTGAATGTGATGCTTATGAAGTATGTGAAGAAAAAACAAAAAATTCTGGAAAAAACTGCATATTAATAAAACCTACAAAAGAACTTTCAGTTACAATAGAATCTTTTGGGCAAATGGAAAAAGAAGACATTTTTAAAAACTCCATTGAAATGCTAAAAAAAGATTTAACAGATATTTCAAAACAACTTAAGTAAGTTTTATAAATTAAAATTTACTGCAAAAAATACCTGCGAGTTAATCGCGTAAAGAGGAAAAAATCCTCATTTGGAGCTTTAATAAACCTCCAAAGCAGGAAGCATTGCTTCTTGTAAATTAATATGAAATCCAAAACAAAAATACAAAAACAAGCAAAAAGAAAGACAAATTTAAATTTAATTAAAACTATCTTAGAAGCTAAAAAAAATAAAGCATGGTTAGAAGTTGCTGGAATTCTTGCTGGTCCTAGAAAAAATAAAAAAAATTTAAACATTGGAGAAATAGAAAAAAGAGCAGAAAATTCAAAAATTGTGGTTATTCCAGGGAAAGTTCTTTCTTCTGGTGAAATTAACAAGAAAGTTAAAATTGTTGCATTAAATTTCTCAGAAAAAGCAAAAGAAAAAATCTTAAAAGCAGGAAGCACAATCTCAACTATATTAGAAGAAATTAAAATTAATCCCGAAGGTAAGGGAATAAAAATTTTAAAATGAAAGTAATTGACGGAACAAATGCTATTTTAGGAAGACTTGCAAGCTATGTTGCAAAAGAGGCATTAAAAGGAGAAGAAATCGCAGTGATAAATTGTGATTTAGTTCAAATAAGTGGAAATAAAAAAATGATTGAAAAAGAATTCAAGGAAAAAAGGTCCTGTTTTGGAAGCAGTCAAAAAGGGCCAATACATCACAAATCAAGTGAAAAAATAGTAAAAAGAACTATTAGAGGTATGCTGCCAGATCATAGAAAAGGAAGAGGAAGAATTGCATTTAAAAAAATAAAATGTTACAAAGGAGTGCCAAAAGAACTAGTTGATTCAAAACCAATTAAAATAGCTGTGGAAAAAAAGAAAAAATCTTCTGCAGTAAAGGAATTTCTTAGATAATGACAGAAGAAAAGATTGTAGTATCAGGTAAAAGGAAAAGGGCAATAGCAAGAGCTCTTCTTACAAAAGGAACTGGAAAAATTACAATAAATAATAAAAACTTTGAAACTTTGCAAAAATTTGATGTTTTAAGAATAAAAGAACCATTAGAAATTACAAAAGCAATTATTGGAAAAATAGATTTTAATGTAAAAATTTCTATTCATGGTGGAGGAGAAAAAAGCCAAATTGAAGCAGCAAGACTTTCACTTGCACGAGCAATAATTCAATTTACAAAATCAGCAAAACTTGAAAAAGCTTTTATGGAATATGACAGAAACTTGCTTATTGCAGATGTTAGAAGAAAAGAAGCCTACAAACCAGGAGATTCTAAAGCCAGAAAGAAAAGACAGAGTTCTAAGAGATAGGGTTTAAAAAGTTTTTTTGATTATTCTTAAGATGAAAGAAAAATCTTGGATTCCGTGGCTCTTTTATATTCTTGGAATTTCAAATATAATTGGTCTTCCAATATTTTCTTTTTTTGGACTTGCAACAATTCCCAATCTTTTTCTTACAGTTCTTATAAGAGGAGGGGGTATATTTTAATTGGAGAGGGATTAAGAAGGCATAAAAAATGGGGAGGGATACTTGGAATTATAATCACAGGATTTATAATAATTTCATATGTAATAAATTATATTTTACTTTTACTTGGAAAAAAATATGTTCTTGTTTATCCAATTGTTGAGGGAACTGGATTTGCTATTCTTCTTTTTATTTTAATTCTTATTTTCTGGAAAAAACTAAAATAATTCTTCTTAGTTCTACTTTAATTTAAAGAATCTAATTTATCTTGAACATGATTAAAAAGGGTTGAGGAAATCAAAGGTTGATGTTCTCCGTCA
>CAZBAB010000031.1:0-6548 GCA_964489815.1 Candidatus Woesearchaeota archaeon
AAGAACTTAAATGGGAAAGAAATAGTCTATGAAGGTAAGAAGAGAATTGGAAGGCTTTTTTATAAGGATAAATACCAAATAGGGGTAAAAAATAAATTATAAATTAGTGAAAGAAGAACTCCCATTTTTTTAGAAAACACCTAAATAAAATAATCATCCCAAATATCTGACTTTTCCTGGGCGAGGTTCAAATACAATTCCTTCTTCAAGTAATTTATGGACTTCCTGATTAATTATTTCTGGAGAAATGTCTCTTAAATTCATAATTATTTGGTCCATTTCAATTCCCCCCTCTTCCTCTGCTGCTTTTATTGTTCCAAGAATTCTGTCTTTTACTGCAACAATTTGGCTTTTGTCTATTAAAGGACTTGCTTCCTTGCTTCTAATTTTTTCTGTTTCCAATTTTCTAATTAAAAGATATTTTGGGTCTTGTTCTTTGATTATCTCAGGAATTATATAAGTTTCATTATTCCAATTTCTAAGAAGCCCTATTACAACAACTGTGTCCCCTTGTTCTACATTTTTAAATTTTTCAATATTGTCTCCAAAAACTTTTAAACTAATTTGTCCAGAGCCGTCGTCAAGCTTAAAAAAAATATATTTGGTTTCTCCTTCACTTTCATATTTCTCAACAATATTTCCTAATATATTAACTCTTGATATATTTTTATCACCTAATTCTATATGAACAAATCTTTCTTGGTCAAATATAGGCTTTCCAATTAAAATATCACCTATTCTTAATTTATATGCAATATGTCGTTTAAATTGGTCTTGTGTTTGCTCCATTATTTGCAAAATAAGGTTTAGTTTTTAAAGATTTGTGAATTAAACTTTTTCAACATATCCTCTTTTTGGTCTAAAAATCTCTCCTTGACTTGCAAGCTTAGATAAAGCTTCATTAATTTCTTCTTTGCTCATATTTCCTTCAAGTTCATTATATACCTCTTCAATAGGAATTGTTTTACCTATTTTATTTTCAAGGTCAGAAATAGTATCTCTTACTAAAAATACTTTCCCTCTTTGAGAGGTTGTCATTCTGGAAGTAGCTTTATCAATGTCAAAAGTTTTTGATTCATAATCATAGCCTACTTGCATTAAATAGTATTTCATTAAGTCAATTGCGATTTTAGTATCTTGCAATTCAACTTTTTCAGAGAGCCTTAATTTTGCTGATGCTTCTGCAAGTCTAACTAAAGCCTGGAGCTGTCGTGCTGAAATAGGAATAGGTCGTAGTGCACTCTCTGAGGAGACTGGTTGATTTCTTAGATTAACATAAAATTTTTTTAATTCCTCAACTGCTTCTGGTGTTAAAACTGGTCTTATTTTTTGTTTTGCATATGCAATGTATTTTCTAAATAAATTTTTATCTACGAGCATTCCTTGTTCCTCTTCTTGATGTTGCTTTAATACATGTTCTGCTATTTTAGTGTCATTTTCCCGATTAGGTATATCTCTTAAAGTAAAAATTATGTCAAAACGATTAATTAAAGTGGGAGGTAAGTCAATTTGCTGTGCAATAGGTTGATAAGGGTCAAATCTTCCGAACTTGGGATTTGCTGCTGCTAAAACAGAAGTTTGCGCTCTTAAAGTTGCCTGCACATTTGCTTTTGATATTGTTACTGTTTGCTGTTCCATTGCTTCATGCATTGCACTTCTATCCTGAGGATCCATTTTTTCTAATTCATCAATACACACTAATCCTTTATTTGACAAAACCATTGCTCCTGCTTCCAAAGCCCAGCCTTTTAGATATTCATCTCTTACAACTGTTGCAGTTAATCCAGCTCCTGATGCAGACTTTCCAACAACATAACGCCCTTTTGGAGAGATGTCTGCCATAAAACCTAAAGTAACAGATTTTGCAACACCAGGGTCCCCAATTAAAAGAATATGTATGTCCCCCCTGTTATGCGAGCCATCTGCTTTTTTCTTTTGAACACCCCCAAAAAGTTGAAGAACCAGAGATCTTTTAATTTCCTTGTAACCCCACACACTTGGAGCGATACTATTTGCAAGTTTTTCAAAAATATCTGGATTCTGGGAGAGCTCTAAGATTTCTTTTTCATCTTCTTCTGAAACTTCTAATTCTTCAAATGTTTCTTCTAAAGGAATTAAATTATTTGCTTCAAGTGCAAGTTCAAATCGTGTAGATAATCCACCACTTGACAAAGGAACTGGAACTTCTTTTAAAACTCCAATAACCTTTACTCTGCTTCCAGGAGTTGTTTTTTCTTCCATTTTTGGTTCAACTAAATCTTCTTTAACAAAAGTGTTTATTCGTTTTGGTTGTTCTCCTCCCTGCAAAGATTCTGGGGATTCTTCAATAACTAACCTTTGAGTATCAAGCATTTCTTTTGAAATTAATTTAAAATTTCCTCTTCTCCCGCACGAACATCTTGTAGGTTCCCTGAATTTCTTATCAATTTGTAAGACAGAGATTATTGTTCCACAGCTTGGACATTCAAATTTTGCATTAACTACCTGAGGCCGAACATCTGAGGCCTGCCTAATTATGCCTTCAATTACAATTAACTGGTCAAGATGCTTTGCTCTTAAATTTCTTATTTTTTCTTCTTTGCTTTTTGGTAGATTATATAATCTAACTCTAACCTTCTCAGTTAAACCAGATTCTTCAATTGCCTGCTCTAAAATTGCAAGAGTGTCTTCTGGATCAGATAAAAGTTTGTCTGAGAGTTGAGTTGAAAATTCAGAAAGTTGCCCAAAATCTACATAAATAACATGTGTTGCTCTTCTTAGACTCTTGCCTATTTTTTTCTTATAAAATTCAAAAAAATTCTTTGCTTCAATTAATAATTCTTCTTTTTTTGAAGAGAGATAAGGGCTTTTTTCTTCTGAATCTTCTTTAAAATCTTCTCCCATATATTTTTTTAGAAGTTATGGTTTTTAATAATTTGTATGGATTATTTAGTAGTTTTAAAGAAATAGATTTAAAGAAAGTTCCAAAAAATAATAACTTTATTTTTTATGATTTTTAAGAGCAGTTTTTACATTTTTTAAGAGCTGGCCCATTGAGCTTTCTAATTGCTGTTTGTTTTTTGTTCCTGTACATACGAGCTTACCATTTGAGAAAAGAAGAAAAGTTGCATTTGGTTCAATTAATTTATATACTAATCCAGGAAACTGCTCTGGTTCATATTCTGTGTTTATCATTTCTAAAGCAAGAAGATTTAAATTAAGTTTAAGGTCAATTGAGCCAGAAGCTACAATGTTTTGAACAGTTATCTTTGGTTTTATGTCTATCTTAACATTTATTTTTCTAAGTTGCTTTATAACAGCATCAATTACTTTTTTTACCTGCCCAACTGATTTTGTTCCTGTGCAAACAAGATTTCCAGAAGAGAAAACTAAAACAGCAGATTTTGGTTCTTTAATTCTTAAAACAAGCCCTGGAAAAGTTTCAGGATTATATTCTGTGTTTGGTTGTGTCTGCACAAGTTTAGTTAAAGGAATTAGTTTTTTTAAAGAAGTGGTTGCAACAATATTTTGTATTTTATAATTTTTTATTAATTTTTTATTAACCATTTTCATAAATTAATAGAGAAATTCATTTATAAAGCTTTTTAAAGAGATTCTTCCTGTTTTTTTATGAATATTAAAAACAAAATTCCTGAAACTTGTATTTTTTCAAGTTTTATTATAAATGAATTTTTAGATGACCCTTTTTCTGTTAAAAAAATAAAAGGATATTCTAAAAAGAGAGTAAGAAATTTACTTAGAATAAAAGATTATAAGAAGTTAAAAAAATTTTTTAATTTACTTCGTCCAAAAATGTATGAAATAACTTTTACGAGAATTAAGGAGTGGAGGGAAGCAGAAATTACTAAAAAAGAACTTGGAGAATTAAAGGTTATAAATGTTCCAGAATGGAGAAATTTTTTTTATAATAATAGAAGAGGGAACATGGGGCAATTAGTAAATAAGATAAGAAACAAAAAAATTATTTTTAATAAAAGAATAAAGAAAATTCTAAAAATTTCCAGAAATGCAGAGGAATTAAAAAAGATGTTATCTGGAGAAAAGAGAATTATTATTTTAAAAAATTCAAAAGGATTTTATTCTGTTTTAGAGGGCGACCACAGAGTTCCAGCTTTGCTATTAAGTGGAATTAAATTTAAAATTCTTCCAGTTTATTTAGGAATAAAAAAACCTAAAGAAAAATTTTAACCATATTTGTAATTTCTTTTTTGGTTTAAAAAATCTTTTTTTATGTCTTCAAGAGAATTAATTTCTGAAAGAGGTTTGTCAACTCTTAATCCAGTAACTCTTGGAAATCTGAGTGCAAAACCAGATTTATAATTTGGTGATTTTTGAATTTCTTGATAAGTTATTGAAACTATTATTTTTGGTTTTAATTTTACTGATTTTCCTTTCTCTTTTAGGATGAGGGGGGTAAGCATTTTTGTCAAAGATTCAAAAGTAATTTCATTTTCTTTTTCAGCAATTCCTGTCCCAACTTTTCCAATTTCCAAAAATTCTCCTCTTTTATTTCCCCTGCATGACAAGATAAAGGAAGACATCCACCCTTTTCTTTTTCCAGTTCCATATTCAGCTCCAGTTATTACTAAATCTAAATCTCTTTCTTCTGGTTTTATTTTTAACATATGCCCAACTCTGCGTCCAGGCTTGTAACTTGCCTTTAAATTTTTCATCATAACACCTTCTTGGTTATCTTTTAAAGCTTGTTTGTAAAATTCTTTTGCTTTTTTTTCATTGCTTGTGATTAAAATTTTTGAAGGAATAATTTTATAGGGATGCTTTTTAATTATTTTCCTAACAAGTTTTGCTCTTTTTTCAAATGGTTTCTCTAATTGAGATTTTCCATTGTAATATAAAATATCAAAAACATTAATTTCAACTGGGAGTTCTTTTTGTAATTTTTCTATATTGTATTTCCTTCTTATTCTTTGGGAAATGGCTTGAAAATTTGTATATTTTTTTGTTTTTTTATTATAGCCAACAGCTTCTGAATCAAGGATACAGGATTCAGCATTTACATATTTTAAGATATATTTTTTTACTTCTGGAAATTGCTTTGTAACATTTTCAAGTCTTCGTGTAAAAAGAATTACTTCCTCTTTATTCTTATGAATGATTAATCTAAAGCCATCATATTTATATTCAATTGCACAGGGTTTTCCTAAATTTTTAAAGCCTTCTTTAATATTTTTCACTTTTTGTGCAAGCATTACTTTTATAGGTCTTCCAATCTGCAATTCTATTTTTTGAAGTTTTTTTAAATTCTTTTTTCTTGCAATTTCAAAAATATAACCCAAATCGTTTGCTTGGTCAATTGCTCTTTGAATTATTTCTGTTGCTTTTTTGTCTTTATTGAAAAAAGCCTTGGATAATGCCTCCCGAATTGTGCTTTCTTGGACACCTATTCTTAAGTCTCCTATTAAAGTTCGTATTAGGTATTTTGCTTCAATTGGTTGGCTTGAAGTAAGTAATTCTGTTATTAAAAATAATTTCTTATTAACTGTTCCTGGACCAACTAATTCAGGAAGTTTTCTTAAATTTGAGATGACTTTTTCTGTTGTTAAGGTTTTTGAACGAAGAGTTGTCTGTTTTTTATTCTGAATGAATTTTTCAGCTACTTTTCCTATGTCTCCAATTTTTTTCCATTCTTTAATTATCTTTTTTCCATCAATTCCTGTTGCTTTTGAAATTGCTTTTATTGCAATCTGATTTGAGATTCCTATTTTTCTTTCATCATATTCAGGATAAATATTCCCTCCTAAAAGATACATTATGTCTTTGTCTTTTTCTGAAAGTTTTTTTAAGAAGGAAGCAAGAATTTCAATTTTCTCTAAACGTTTTGTTGTAGAAGAAACCTCTTCATAAAATTTTGCTAATTTTAAATATTGCATTTTACTTCTTGATTTATAAAAGTAAAACTGCTTTTTAAGATTTGGGTTTAGAATTCATTGTTTTTAAGCTGATAAAATGCTTTCGGGTGATCGCATGAAGGACATTTTTCTGGGGGGGTTTTCCCAAAATAAACATAACCGCACTCTCTGCATACCCACCATCTTTCCTCTGATTTATTAAAAAAAGTTCCTGCTTCTAATTGTTCTAAAATTTTTTCATATCTTTCTTTATGGTTTTTTTCTGCTACTGCAATTGCTTTTAGTCTTGTTGCTATTTTGTTTAAACCCTCTTCTTCTGCAATTTTTGCAAATTTAGGATACATTTCTTGTGTTTCATATGTTTCTCCTTTAATTGCAGATTTCAAATTTTCAATTGTTGTTGCATAAATTGTGGGGGCGTTTGCTTCCACTTTTATTTCTTCATTATTTTCTAATTCTTTTTTTAATTCTTGAATATGCTCAAATAACCTCTTTGCATGGGTTTTTTCTTGGTCTGCTGTTAATAAAAAAATTTCTGCTATTTGTTCATAGCCTTCTTTTTTAGCAATTTTTGCATAAAAAGTGTATCTGTTTCTTGCCTGACTTTCACCAATAAAAGCTTTTATTAAATTTTTTAAAGTTTGTTCATACATAAAAAGAATTAATTATTAATTGCTT
>CAZBAB010000032.1:0-6489 GCA_964489815.1 Candidatus Woesearchaeota archaeon
TCTTCAGAGGTGAGTTTGAGCTGGTTTTGGATTCTTTTATTTGATTTTATGATTTGCTTTATCAAATAAAAATCCTGCATTGCTCGTTTTGTTCCAATATGAACAAGTTCTGCATATTTCTTGCATATTGTTTTTTGTTTTGCTGTTTTTTGATTATTAAGCCAGATTTTTAAGATTCTTGTTGGTTTCTTGTATTTTTTAAATCCAAATTTTTCTTTTGTTTTTGCTGCTGAAATCCCAAAGCTCAAAAAAATATTTTCATAAACCATAAATCTCCAATATTGTTTTTTATAAATTCTTCCTCTAAATAAATCAACATTTGCAAGTGCTTGGTATGCTTTTGCTAGTTCTATATCTGAATATTCTTCTGGAATGTTCTCTTCTACCCATAAAATTATTTCATCAAGATTCATATCAACCTCGTCGTATACTCTTAGGGTTTCCTTTGTTGGTTTTTCTTGGAATACTTTTTTTAGAGCATTGAAGATACTGACCTCTTTATTTCTTTCATCAAGGGTTATCATTTCTGGGTCTCTAGTTCTTGCTACAGATTGTAAGTCATTTATAGCAGCCCGTATATCCCCTTTTGATCTAACTGAGATGCTTGTAACAAGATTTGAATTTAAGAATAGATTCTCTTTTCTTAAAATATTAAATAAGATTGAGTTAATAATTTTATAATCTACATTTTTTAATTCAATTAATTCTGCTTTTTTTCTTATATCTTTTAATTTTTTACTCCATACATCATTTGCAGTTAAGATTACAGGATATTTTGTTTTATGTATTAAATTTAAGATTTCACTAATTCCCCCTCTGTCTGTTCCTGATATTCCATCAATTTCATCAATTAAAATTATCTTATTTTTTTTTAATAATGATTTTTGTTCTATGGCTGGTTTTAATATTTCTTGAAGTTGCTCTCTGTTTCTTAAATCTGAGGCATTTAACTCAAAAATTTCATAATTCATTTCCTGTGCAACAGCATGTGCAAGAGTTGTTTTTCCAATTCCTGGGGGGCCATATAAAAGAACTGCTTTCTTTTTTGAAATTTTAAATGTTACTATAAATCTTTTTAAATTTCTTATTGCATCTTCTTGCCCTTTTATTTCACTAATGCTTTTGGGTCTGTATTTTTCTGTCCATTGAGGTTCTTGCCTATTGCTCATTTTATAGGTTTAAATTTTTATTTATTATGATGTTTTTTCCTTTTAATTCATCTGTAAATGAACATTTTGGAGGGGTTTATAAAAAATTTTTATTTAGCTCCCAAGTTTTTATGATTCCCATAAAAGTTATTCCCCCAATATAGTTTGGTATTCCTTTTTTTAAAATTTAAAACTAAAGCAACATCATTTGATTTGATATTTTTTTCATTTTTTTTCTTTTCCATTTTGAATATTCTTTTAGGTTTTTTGTTTTAATCCTTCTTTTTTAAATGGTTCATTAAAGGAGTTTAATAGACTTATTTCATGGCCTTGGTTTTCTAAATTTCTTTAATTTTAGGAGCTTTATGATAAGAATATTTGCTACAAAGGGTTATAATTTTCATTTTATTCTTTTCCTAAACCTGCTAATACAAAACTTGCTAAGAGTGCTTGAAGTTGAATAAAGGGGTCTGAACCTTCTGTAATCCTAAATTCTGTTTCTCCTGTTTTTTCTGTTAATTTAACTTTGATTTCTGGTTCAACTGGTAGATTCCATATTTCTTTTTGAATTGCTTTTATTACATCTTGCCCAGATATGCTTTCTTTTAACATTATTTCTAATAATTTTTCTCTTGCTTTTTTAAAATCTCCTGATATAGCATAATCTAATACAATTCTAACATCCTTGGGTTTTGCATTTGCTAAGATTGTTGATACTAATTCAGAGGTTATTGTTGGGGAAATTGAAGCAGTTGTCTGTAAAAGATTGATACAACGCCTGCAATCTCCTTCACTTCCTTCATATAAGGCTTCTTTTGCTTCTGGTTCTATTTTAAGATTTTCATGTTCGCCTATTTTATCTATTATTTTTTCTATATCTTTTTCTTCTAAGAGTTTAAATCTAAAAATAGCACAACGAGATTGAATTGGATCAATTATCTTACTTGAATAATTACAAGATAAAATAAATCTGCAAGTGCTTGAAAAGTTTTCCATTGTTCTTCTTAATGCTTGTTGTGCTTCTGGTGTTAAAGCATCTGCTTCATCAAGAAAAATGACTTTAAAAGGAACATTTCCAATTGATTTTGTTCTGGCAAAATCTTTTACTTTTTCTCTTACTATGTTAATCCCTCTTTCATCAGAGGCATTTAATTCAAGATAATTTTCTTTCCAATTTTCTTTAAATAATTCCTTTACAATAATTAAAGCAAGAGTTGATTTTCCTGTTCCTGCTGGCCCTGCAAAAAGCAAATGAGGTATATTCATACTATTTGTTAATGCTTCTACTCTTTTTACTACATCATCTTGACCAACAACTTCATAGAATTTTTGAGGCCTATATTTCTCTGTCCAGATTTCATTTGCCATATTTAATCTATTAAAATTTGCTTAATAAAGATTATTGTTTTTAAATAAGATTATACAGCAAGACTAATTCCCCACGGGCTTAACCTTCTGGAGAGATTATGATAAAACTCTTTGCTATTCATTCTTTCAAATCCTATTCTAAATTCTGGAGGTCTTTTTTTTCTAAGAGCATCTATATGATTATAAATTGTTGCTTGGGAGCATCCTTTTTCTATTTCAATAAATCGTCTATGAGAACTTGAAACTTTAAGAGGGGGGGTTTGTTCTTTTGCTGCAAGATAAATAATATTTATTATTTCTTCATTTTCTAATAATTTTTCTCCATGAATTTTTTCCCATTCTTTTTCAATATAATTTGCAATGTATAAGTCCATTCCTGGTTTAGAAGTATCCTCTTGAAATTTTGTATATGTATCTGCTGTATCTGTAAGAAATCCTGCAATCATACTTGGAATCCCATAAAATGCTCCTATGCTTATTAAAGTAGCATCATCGCAAGTTCCAAGACCTTTCTTTTTTCTAATAAAAATTGTTTCTAAGCCTTTTCTGTGTTTTGTTTTTGGAATAATTCCAAGTTCTTTATATCTTCTTATGTCTTCATCTGAATGTGCTTCTTTTTGCAGGCTCTCTCTTGTTATTCCATGTTCTTTTAGTTTTTCAGTGTTAATTACATATTCTTTTCCCCCTCCAATTTGAAGAGGGTTGCCTTTCATATTTTTTCCTTTAAAATGTTTAATTGTTTTATTTCTCCACTTTATTTCATCAACTCTTGCAGGAATAACTGCTCCTTTAAATAACTTTTTTGTTGGAGGGAGTTCTATTCTTCTTAAAGATTTTATTCTATAAAGAGGCTGATTTGCTCTGTTTGTTGCATATTTTTTTCCTTTTTTTAATACATCTTCTGCCCACTCTAAATGTTCATTTAAATATTGTTGTCTTATTCTTTTTACTTTATCTGGACTGAAGCCTATTGCACACACAATTTCTTCCATAGTTACTTCTGGTTTTTTTCTTCCTTGAAACAAACCATGTCCTTGCTGAATTCTTCCTAAAATAGTTTGGGGCAATAGCACTTTTGCAGCTTCTTTTTCTAAATCCAATCTTAGATTTTTTAATAATTCATGATATTCTAAAAAAATTAGTTCTTCGAAGCTTTTTTTAATCATATAAAATCAAAAATTTTTTTGTTTTAAAATATAATTATTCTAAAAAATATAGAATTATTTGCTTCTTGCTCGTTTTAGCTTACGCTTGTGTTTTTCTTTTTTGAGTTTTTTTCTTTGCCATTTCCATCTCATTTGGCCTTCTTTTTTCCAACGCCTTGATGATCTTTTCATAGGACTTGAAATTTGAATTAGTTTTTAAAGATTTTGGTAATTATTTCTTTGCCTTTACAATTTTTTTAATTTCTTCTACTGAATTGGGATTTACTAAGGTTACTAATCCTTTTGGTTCTTCATTTCTAAGAATATTTTTAAGAATTCTTCTCATTGTTTTTCCTGAGCGTGTCTTAGGCAAATCATTTACAAAAAATACTTGATGAGGTTTTGCAATTGGGCCAATGTGTTTTGCTATGAGTTTTATTATTTTTTGTTCTGGAATTTTTTCTTTTGCTTTTGCAAAAACCACTGGAACTTCTCCTTTTAATTTATCTGGCTTTCCTACTACTGCTGCTTCACTAATTTTTGGATGCATAATAACAGCATCTTCCATTTCTGCTGTTGAGAGCCTGTGTCCTGCAACTTTAATTACATCATCTGTTCTTCCAAGAATTCTAAAATAATTACCTTTAAGTTCTGCTGCATCTCCTGTTATGTAGTATTTTGTTGGTTTGTTGTTAAATGTAAAATATTTTTCTTTGTATGCTTTTTTATTTTTCCAAACATTTCTTAGCATCCCTGGTGCAAATGGGGAAAGCTGAACTAAGTATCCTTCTCCTTTTTTCATTATTTTTCCTTGTTCATTTATAATTGCATGTCTTGTTCCTGGAAAGCTTCTTCCTGCTACTGAAGGAATAAAAGGCCCTATTCCTGGGAGCGAGTTAATTAAAGTTGCTCCTGTTTCAGTTTGCCACCAAGTATCAATCACTGGGCAATTACTATTCCCAATTGTTTTAAAATACCATTCCCATGTTGTTTGGTCAATGGGTTCTCCGACTGTTCCAAGAATCCTTAATGAACTTAAATCATATTTTTTAATCCATTTGTCTCCCCACATTTTAAACATTCTAATTGCAGTTGGTGCAGTATAAAATATTGTAATTTTATTTTCCTGAATTGTTCTCCAGCAAACTCCTTTATCTGGAAAATTAATCATTCCCTCAAAAATTACACTTGTTGCTCCATTTAAGAGGGGCCCGTAACATATGTATGTATGTCCTGTTACCCATCCAATATCTGCTGTGCACCACATTACATCATCGTCGTGAATATTAAAATTATACTTGCATGTTTGATAAGCTTGAACTGCATAACCCCCTGTTTCATGAACAATCCCTTTTGGTTTTCCTGTTGTTCCAGAGGTATAAAGCAAGAATAAAGGTGTTTCAGAAGGAAATGGTTTTGCTATATTTACTGCATCAACTTTTTTAATTTCTTCATGATACCATAGTTCATTTTTATTTAATTTTTTTACATTATTTGTTCTTTTTACTACAATTATTTTTTTTACTTTTGTTCCTTTTATTGCTTCATTTGCTTTTTGTTTTAATTTTTCTATTTTTCCTTTTCTATAATATCCATCTGCTGTGATTAAGACTTTTGAATTAGCATCTTTAAGACGTGTTTTTAATGCATTTGAAGAGAAAGCAGAAAATACAACGCAGTGAATCGCTCCTATTCTTGCGCATGCCAGCATAAAATAAACTACCTCAGGAATCATTGGAAGATAAATAGTTACAACTTCTCCTTTTTTAACACCAAGTTTTTTTAAAAGATTTGCAGTTCTTGATACTTTTTCATAAAGTTCTTGATAAGTTACTTTTAAAGTCTTTTCATTTTTTGGTTCAGGTATCCAAATTAAAGCTGTTTTATTTTTATTTTTCTCAAGATGTCTGTCTATTGCATTGTAAGAGATGTTAATTTTTCCATCTACAAACCATTTAAAAAAAGGATATTTTTCTTGATAAATTTTTGTTGGTTTTTTATGCCAATATAATTGTTCAGCACTTTTTTTCCAGAACGCTATTGGATTTTTGTTTGTTTCTTTATAAATTCTTTCACTTGATACCCAAGCTTCTTTTTTTAATTCTTTGTTTGGGAAGTACTTGCCCCTTTTTTTTATTATTTTTTTCATTTGTCAATCCAGTATTTTTTATCTTTTATTCTCTTATCCCAAAGCATTTTTGTATAGCCAGTATTATCTGTTTCTTCAGGTTTTATTCCTAATTCTTTTAAAGTTGCTTTTATTTTCTTTTTTGCTTTTTCCATTTCATAAGGTTTTGCAATGTATTCAATTTCCATAAAATATCCAAGATGCTTTACTTTATTAATTTCAATTACAATTCTTTTGTCTTTTTTGTGAAGATAAGATTCTGTATGTTTTATTTTTTTAACCCATTCTACAAATCCTAAATCTTTCATTAAAGCTAAAAAAGATTCTGGTTCTTGAATTTTGAATTCAAATTCTTGTTTTACTACTACGCCCCCCTCCCAATAACTTTTTAACCATTTTTTAAAATTAACTACATAATTCTTTCCATCATCTCTTATTCTAAATGCCTTTTTGGGATATGCATTTTTCCTAAATCTTCTTTTGATTGCAAAATAATCATCACTGCGAGTTTCTTTTTTATTTAAAACAGCAATTTTTTTTATTTTCTTTCTAAGTTCCTTAACATTTTTGATAGGAACTTTTGTTTCAACTTCTAAATTTACCATCTTTTTTATTAAATAGAAAAAGTTGTTTATAAGGTTTTTTGTTTGAAAATCCAATGCCCCGACCGAGGTTCTCCTCTGCTCCTTTGAATTTCTCA
>CAZBAB010000033.1:0-6194 GCA_964489815.1 Candidatus Woesearchaeota archaeon
TTTCTTGTTCTTCTTTTCTTAAGATTTTTGGTATTCTTAATTTTGGGAAGGTTGTTTCAATAGAATTAATTTCTCTTTTTATTGAGCGTATTCTCTTTAGGATTTCTAATTTTGTTTCTAGTTCTTTTTCTCTTAATTCTTTATAGTTTTTTATTGTTTTGAGAATTTTTAATAAACTTATTTCTATTCTTAAAATATCTTTTTTTGATTGAATTAATTCATTAGAACTTAGTTGTATGTGTATTAAATTTTCCTCTTTCATTCTATTCTTGAGAAAACATCAGTATCTATTTTTTGAATTTGGGATTTGATTTCTTGAAGTTCATTTTCCCATGTATTTAATTCTTTTTCTTCTTTGTTTTTTAATTGTTTTATTTCTTCAAGCATCTTTTCAACTTCACTTAATTTAGTTTTAGCTTTTTTAAAAGTATTTAATCCTTCTTCAAATTTATCTATCCTTATGAATACAGGGCCTTTGTTCATATTTTGGGTTTTTAAATTAATCTCCTCCTTTTCATTTATTTCTTTTCTTTTAATTTTTTTGGGAGGAAGATGCATCTCTAGAGAGTTTTCATCTAGGTCATTTGCAAAATCCTCTTTATCCTCCTCTTTTTTCCCAGTTACGGCATTCTTGATTGCATCATGTGAAAATTTTTGTCCAAAAGAATTTGTTGGAAAACTAGGTAATTTTGGAAGTTCTGGTTTATTTAAATTTTTATTTTCTTCTATCTCTGGAAGCTCTGGAAGCTCAGGTAATTTTGGTAATTTTGGAATTTGAACTTTCTCCTCTTTTTTATCTTTTTTAAACCAACCCATTGTCTTATATTTGTTTCAATATATATAATGTAATATGGCTTTAAAAATCTTTTTAAATTTTGATTTGCTTGTTTTTCAAACCGAAAGATATTTATTTGAAAATTTTTTGATAAAAAGATGTTAAATGAACTTCTTAAAAAAGCAGTGGTGGCTGTTGTAGGAAAACAAGCAGAAGAAATTGCTCCTTTAATTAATAGTAAAAAGCCAGTAAATGAATTTCTTATTGCCAAAAAATTGAATTTAACTATTAATCAAACAAGAAATATTTTGTATAAATTATCTAATAAAGGACTTGTATTTTCTACTCGGAAAAAAGATAAAAAAAAGGGGTGGTATACTTATTTTTGGAAAATTGAAATTATGAAATCTTTAGAGTTTTTAAGAAAGGATTTGCTGAAAAAAATTAATCAATTTCAAGAAAGAATTCATAGCAGAGAGTCAAAGCAATTTTTTGTTTGCAAGAGGTGTGGAATTGAATTTAGTGAAGAAAATGCTTTATTAAGAGATTTTATTTGTCCTGAGTGCGGGGAAGTTCTTTCTCTTAAAGATGATACAAAGTTAATACGGGAGATGAATAAGCATATTGAGAAATTTAAGAGAGAATTAAAAATTGTTGAGGAGGAGATTAAGGCAGAGCAATTAAAATTGGATAAAATAAGAAATAAAGAAATAAAGGCTCGTGAGAAAGAAAGATTAAAGAAAAAAGAGGAAGCTGCAAGAAAGAGAAGACAAACAAGGAAAGCAAAACTTAAACAAAATAAAAAAACTAAATCAAAGATTATTAAGAAAATTAAAAAAAAGATTATTAAGAAAAAAATAAAAAAGACAACTTTTAAGATTAAGAAATCTAAAGTAAAAAACAAATCTAAAAAAAAGACACTTAAAAAAATAAAAAAGAAAATTTCTCTTAAAACTTCTAAAAAGAAGGGAAAGAAAAGATGAGTTCAGTTTATCAAGTTTATCCTAAGAAGAAGGGAGGATTTGTGCTGAGTTTAAATCTTAAATTAATTATATTAAATATTATTTTCTCCCTTGTTTTTTTTATTTTGCTTTATGTTAATGCTGATTTTTTTAAATATATTGCAATTAATCCTAATAATATTCTGCACGGAAAATATTTATGGACTTTTTTTACAAGCATGTTCGTGCATGGAGGATTTTTTCATCTTTTTGTTAATATGCTTTCTTTATTTTTTGTTGGTTCTTTAGTTGAAAGAATTTTAGGAAGAAAACGTTATTTGTCTTTTTATATTGCAAGTGGATTAATTGCTGGGTTGTTTTTTGTTCTTTCTGGTTTATTTTTTCCTTCTAATTTTGCTTCTTATGCTGTTGGTTCTTCAGGGGCAATCTTTGGGCTTGTAGGTTTGCTTGTTCTTTTAACTCCAAATCTTCCAATTTATATAATACCTATTCCAATACCAATTAAAATGAAATATGCAGGAGCAGGTATGCTAATCTTTTTATGGTTGATTTCTTCTGTTCCTCTTGTTTTTGGAGGAAAGAGTTTTCCAATAGCAAATTCTGCTCATTTTGGGGGTTTGCTTGCAGGGATAGTTTATGGAATTTACCTTAGAAAAAGATATAAAAATAAAACAAGAATGATTAGCAAATATTTTAGTTAATGAAAAATAAAATCTCTCTAAAAACTGAATACAGGAAGACTTTTGAATATCTTAAAAGTTTGAAAAATTTTTTATATTTTGTTTTAATTCTTTTTATATTGTTTTCTTTGATTGGTTTTTTTGTTCCTTTTCCTGAAAGTTTTTTCAATTATTTAATTACTTATTTGCATAATCTTCTTGCTCAGACAAAAGGATTTAATTATTTTCAGTGGTTTAGATTTATTTTTTTAAATAATACTTTTAGTAGTTTCACTTCTTGTTTTGGGGGAATTTTTTTAGGAATTCCTGCTTTTTTTTCAAGTATTGTTAATGGATTTTTAATTGGTTTTGTAAGCAAGTTAAGTGTTGGAAAAGAAGGGTTTTTTTCTTTGTGGAGATTATTTCCTCATGGCATTTTTGAATTACCCGCTATTTTTATTTCTTTTGCAACTGGATTAAAATTAGGGACTTTTATTTTTTATAAAAAGAAAAAAGATATACTTTTATATTTCTTAGAAAATAATATTAGAATTTTTATTTTAGTTGTAATTCCTCTTTTATTTTTTGCTGCCCTTATAGAAAGTGCTTTTATTTATTTTACATAGATTTAAATATGCTTTTTTATTAGTAATATTATTAAATTAAAAAGGGGGTTAAAAAATGGAAAAAGTCGATCAATGGATCTTTTTAATCATTGGTATTTTGTTTCTTTTGCCTTTGATTAATATACAAATAGGATCAACACTTACACAATGGCTTGTAACTATTGGATTCTTATTAGTAGGTCTATTGCCTTTCTTTAAAAAATAGAATTCATAAATTTATTTTTTTATTTTTTATACTTTTATTCTTTTAATGCAGAAATTCCTAAAAGAATTAGTGCAACTCCGAGGATTAAAACAAACCAGATAACTCCTCCTTTAAGGAGATTTAAGGCAGCATCTCCAAATCCCAAGTAATTAACTCCCCAGGTATATACACCTGCTACTAAAAGTATTAACCCAATTAATATTTCTAACCATTTATTCATACTTTTTCTTGTTTTGCTTTATTTAAAAAGATTTTTATTGTGGAGTATAGATTCAAAAAACTTAAAAAGCAGAGATTTTTAAGAAAAATATGAATTTAAGTGAATTTAATATTTTGGCAATACCAATTTTATAATTCTAGTTTGAACTCTTTTTAAAATGAAAAAAGTTAAAGATTTTTTATGGACGCCAGGTATGACAATTGAAAATTGTGTAGACAGTTTTGGCTTTTTGGGTTTTCAAGCTTCTGAGTTACATGAGGCAGTTAATGTTGTTTTAAAGATGAAAAGGGATGGAGCAAAGATTTTTTTAACTTTTACTTCAAATATGGTTACTTCTGGGCTTAGGGGTTTTTTTGCTCAGCTTTGCAAATTAAAAATTCCAAATATTTTAGTAACAACTTCTGGTGCAATTGAAGAAGATTTAATGAAGGCAATGGGAGAAGATTTTGAATTATCAAGTTTTCATGCAGATGATGTTGCCCTTCATGAAAGAGGTAAAAATCGCGTAGGAAATTTAGTTATTTATAATGAAAGTTATATGAAATTTGAAGACAAAATGCAAGAATTTTTAAAAAAAATTTATAAAAAACAAAAAAGGATTTCTACTTCAGATTTATTAAAAGAGATTGGTTTGATGTTAAATGATGAAAATTCTATTTTGTTTCAATCTGCTAAAAATAACATTCCTATTTATTGCCCTGGAATTGTTGATTCAAGTTTTGGATTTCAATTATTTATGTTTCAGCAAAAAAATAGTGATTTTATTGTGGATTCAATTAAGGACATGAATCGTGTTATTATTGACTTAAGTTTTGATGAAAAAAAAGGCTTGATTTCTTTGGGGGGGAGTATTTCTAAACATTATGCTATTTTTGCTGCTTTGCTTTCTGGAGGTTTTGATTATGCTGTTTATATGACCACTTCACACCCAACTTCAGGTTCAATGAGTGGAGCTACAACCCAGGAAGCTAAATCTTGGGGGAAAATTAAAGATGATGGGGAAGCTGCAACTGTAAATGGAGATGTAAGTATTACTTTTCCTTTAATGATGTCTAGTGCTTTAGATAAAATGAATAAGGAAGGATTATTATGAGTGAAGCAAAATTTGTTTTATCCAAGAAAAAATTGAGAGAACAATTAAATCTTTTAAAAGCTCTTGGAGTAAGGATTTCTTATAGTTATAAGACAAATCGTGAAGTAGGAGATGTCTTGCAAGAAGAAAGTAATGTTGATTTTTCTATTCACTCAAAAGAAGAGGCTTTTATGATCAAAGATAAATCTCGTATCTGGCTTTTTTTGCAGGCAGAGTCCAAAGAAGAACTGAAAAACATTTTAAATCAAGGAATTAGGAAGTTTGTTGTAGATAATAAGATAGATTTAGAAAATTTATTAGAGGTTATTAAAGAAAAAAAATTTAAAATAATTCTTTCTTTAAGAATGAAATTTTTTGAACATAGAATTGGAACTGGAAAATATTTTGTTTATGGAATGGATGTTCAGACTATTAATAAACTTATTGAAGAATTATCTGGAGTTGATTTAATTGAGAAATTAGGGGTTCATATTCATAGAAAAACACAAAATACAAGTGAATGGGAAATTGTAGGAGAATTAAAAGATTCTTTAAATGAGGCTTCTCTTAAAAAAATTGATTTTTTGAATCTTGGGGGGGGTTTGCCTGCTTTATATCGTGGTTATACTGCTAATACCTTCCCTTATATTTTTGAAAAAATAAAAAAAACAAAACAATTCTTGGAAAATTACAAAATTAAAACTTATTTAGAACCAGGGAGATTTTTAGCTGCTCCTAGTGTAAATTTGCATACGCAAATTATTCAGGTTCAAAATAAAAATTTAATTATTAATACAACAATTTATAATTGTGCTTTGGATACTCTTTTATCCTCTACAAAGATGCTTGTTCAAGGAGAACTTGAGAAGGGAAAAGCTTATTTAATTAAGGGAAACAGCCCTACAAGGGATGATATTTTTAGATATAAGGTTTTTTTAAAAAATCCTAAAGTAGGGGATGAAATTGTTTTTCTTGGGGCTGGAGCATATAATTATTCTACTGATTTTTTTGGTTATAAAAAATTAAAGACAGAAGTTGTTGAAAGTTTTTAATTTAGAATTTTATGCAAATGTTTATATAATTTTTAGTTTTTATTTTATTATGATAGAAAAAATTAAGCAAGATAATGAAATTTCTTCAAGTATGCTTACCAATGCAGTTGCTTTACGTAAAGAAAAAATTAATAAAAAATCTGATAAGGCTTTTGCTTTAGTTGATGCTTTGAAAATTTTTTCACCTGGAACTTCTTTAAGAACTGCTCTTGATGATATTTTAAGGGCGGGTATGGGTGCTTTAATTGTATTTGATAAAGAGGATTTAATTTCAATTACAGAGGGGGGTTTTAGGATTAATTGTAAATTTAGCGCCCAGAGATTAGTAGAGCTTGCTAAAATGGATGGTGCTATAATTTTGTCAAATGATTTAAAAAAAATTTTATATGCAAACACTTTGTTGGTTCCAAAAGTTTTAAAGACAAATGAAACTGGGACAAGGCACAAAGCTGCTGAAAGAACTGCACGCCAGTTTGGTACAATTAGTGTTGCAGTATCAGAAAGAAAGAAAAAAATTACTGTTTATTGTGGAAATGAAAAATATGTTTTAGAAAAAACTTCTGAGATTTTGCGACGAACAACTGAAACTTTGCAGATTCTTGAAAAACAAAGAGAGCTTTTTG
>CAZBAB010000034.1:0-6124 GCA_964489815.1 Candidatus Woesearchaeota archaeon
GAGCATAACCCTCTAAAGTTAAATTAATCTGAACATTTCCATAATTAGTTACATTCGCGATTTGCTCTAAAGAAACAAAAGTAGCATTTAAAGTTCCATAGTTAATTGCATCAGGTAAACCCAAAGCAAGCAGAGTATTAATATAAGTGCTGTTTGAAGAAACATCATCAAGATTTGAAATATCATAGGCCTGCACAGTGCAATTCCAATTTCCTGGATTTGCATAATATTCTATATTAAAAGTACAGTTCGCTTGTGCAGTATAAGTATCCCCATAAGATAAATTCAAAACACAAGAAGAATTAGTATAATGATTATTATTATCATCTGTATCCCCATAAAAGGAAGAGGAAGTATCAAAGAATTCAGCAGAAACATTCTTTAAATCAGACTCTCCTTGATAATCCTCTATAATTATAGAACACACAACTTCTTTAGTAGAATTTGGAATTAAATTTATTGGGTCTTCTAATAATATAGATTTTATTACAGGAGCAGAACTTCCTACTTCTAATTTAGAAACTTGTGTAAAATTATTTTCACCTACCCCTCCAAAAACAAAAACAGATTGAGAAATTGAAAATAAAAAAAATAAAAGAAAAAACTTCCAAAAAAAACCAAAAGCTAAGTAAAAAATTTTCTTCTTAAAAAATTTCTCTGTCTTTCTCATTTCTGTTTTAATTTTTTGTTTTAGTTTTTCTTGAATTTAAAAAAGATAAAAAATAAAAAATAAAAAATAAATTTACTCAAGCTCTACCCAAAAGTAATAGGGTGTAACACTTGTGTCTGTATTATGGCCATCTTCTAATACCAGCATCTCAAAGTCATGTGTTTTGCTGTCAAAACCAGTTGCGTCATCTTGCAATAAAGATGCAAAAACTGCATTAGTTCCATCAGTTAAAAGAACTTCATCAAAAACACCTGTTCCAGTGTTATCATAGACTTTTGTATTATTACAAGTTCCAGCAGCAAAATGCACATTACCAGTATAAAATCCTGCATGATTTTGTAAATGAAAAGTCTCATCAACACCATCTTCATCATCACTTGCAATATTAAAAGAAGACTCTAAAGAGGATGGATCCCCCATGCAAGCAATTGAAGCCCAAGTAATTGAATTACTTGTTGATGCATAAACCTCGCCTTCTGGACTTGTCAAAGACCAGTTATACATAACATTATCTGAAGAATCTGCTAATTTTATTGCACCAGTAACATTTCCAAAATAACCTTGCCAAGCTTGTGTTGTACTATCTCCTGATATAGTAAGCTCAGTCACATTTCCTGCAATTGCATTATTGGAAGTTGGAGAATCAGTAGGCGCATGTGATGAAGCACCTGGATTAAGAGTTGCTCCATTAGGTGTTGCAGACACAAAATAGCTTAAAAAAACAAACAAAAATAAGCCCATTAATAACAAATTAATTTTCTGCATTTTCTTTACCTCCTTTCAAATTTTTTCTTTTGAAAATCATAGGGTTCTCATATAATAGAAAAAGATTAGAGTGCTCGCTTGCTTTATCAGAAGGCTCCCATCTGCAAATTAAATTTAAATTTAACTTCTTAATTATTCTATCAAACTCCTGTTTTTGCTTTTCCTCTTTAGACAATACAAAAAGAAAAGGAGATTTCTTAGAAATATCAACAAAAAGATAATCAATACTATTTAAATCCTTTCCAAAAAACAAAAATAATTTTTCAAAATCCTCTTTATTTTTGATTTCATCTAAAAACCATAATCTAAAAAAAATCTTTTTTTGTTCATCTAAAAGAATCTTTTTTTTACGTGCAAAATTATTCGTCAAAAGAGTAAGATGAACAAATTCTTCTGAAATAGAAAAAACATTTCTTGGTTTGCCTTTTTGAAAAGCCCCTGTTTTAGTTTTTTTAACAAGTCCTTTAGCTTCTAATAATTTTAATTGCTGACTTACATATGAAACAGTCGTTCCTATTTTCTCAGCAATTTCAATAGGAGACGAAGGAGAATGGGCAATAATTTGTAAGATTTCCCATCTGGGCAAAGCCAAAAATAAATCTAAATCCATAATATTGCTTTATGAATAAACCTATTTAAATATTTCGTTTAATTTCTTATCTAACTTATAAAATTATTAATCCTTTTTAAATAAATATCTTTTTTAATCTATTTAATTTATTACTACAATACTTAAAGAAAAAAAATAATTTTAAGAATATGCAAAAAGAAAAAATAAATTTACTCAAGCTCTACCCAAAAGTAATAGGGTGTAACACTTGTGTCTGTATTATGGCCATCTTCTAATACCAGCATCTCAAAGTCATGTGTTTTGCTGTCAAAACCCAAAACATCCTCTTGCAATAAAGATGCAAAAACTACATTGCTTCCATCAGTTAAAAGAACTTCATCAAAAACACCTGTTCCAGTATTGTCATAAACTTTTGTATTATTGCAGGTTCCAGCAGCAAAATGTATATTATTTGTGTAAAATTCTGCATGGTCCTTTCTATTAAAAGTTTCATTAATACCATCAACATCATCACTTGCAATATTAAAAGAAGACTCTAAAGCAGAAGTATCTCCCATGCAAGCAATTGATGTCCATGTAATTGAATTACTTGTTGATGCATAAACCTCGCCTTCTGGACTTGTCAAAGACCAGTTATACATAACATTATCTGAAGAATCTGCTAATTTTATTGCACCAGTAACATTTCCAAAATAACCTTGCCAAGCTTGTGTTGTACTATAACCAAAAATATTTAATTCAGTTACATTTCCTGCAATTGCATTAATAGATTCTGGAGCATCTGCTGGAGCAGTTTCAGAAGAACCAGGATTTAAGGTTGCTCCTGAAGGAGAAACAGCAGAAACACTAATAAAATTAAAAATAATTACAAGCATAAAAACTAAAATAATGCCTCTTTTTCTCATAAAAAAACAAAGCATAAAATCATTATAAATCTTTCTATATCCTCGGAAATAAAAAAAATTAACTTTTCCAAACCCAAAAATTCTTGTTATTAAAAACACCAATATTCTTAAATTCAATTTTATTATTTAACTTTTCATAAATATTTTGAGAAACAAAAATCCCTTTTTCTTGAATCTCAAAAACTTTCTTAAACTTTAAAAAGGACTCAAGAATATGAACATCTTTTTTAAATTCAGCAGAATGAATTAAAATACTTTTATTTTCAGAATTTTCATAAATCATTTTAGATATTTTAAATAAGCTATTCTCAAAATTTTTATTAGATTTAAACATAGTAAAGTAAATTCCCTTAAATTTATGAAGTCTAAGTCCATATTTTTCTAATATCTTTTTAAGTCCTAAAGAAACATTTTGTTTGAAAAAAAGTGCATAAACCCTATTAATATCCAAATTAGATTCTTTTTTTTCTTTTAGAGTTTTCTTAGCAAGATTCAAAGGAGCAATCTTGCTTATTTCTTTTTGTTTATGCTTTTTTATTAATCTTATTTTCTTTTGCTTTATTTTTTTGCATTTATGTTTTGTTTTTTGAAAAAATAAAATAAAAAAAACTCCTAAAACAATTAAAACAAAAAAAAGAAGCACAATTTTTCCATGTGATGATTTAAAAAACCCTTGCCCAGAAACAACAGCCCCAGTTAATTGAACATTATAAAAAGTTTGATTCCCAATTGTAACATTATAAGTTCCATTCTTAGGAAAGTTATATTCATAAAAACCCCCAACAGGGATACTAAGATTAAGAAAACTATTAGAATTTTCATATGCATTAGAAAGTTTTAATTCAATAGGAGAATTATACTCTACATTACCCAAATTCTTAATTATAAGTTTGGAATTATTTTCAGTTAAATTAATCTTAATTAATTTATTTTCTTGTATTTGAATAAGCTTTTCCATATATAAAGAACCATAAATAGCTTTTAATTTCCATCCTCCAAGAGTAGAATTAGGAAGAAAAAAATAAGAGAAATTATCCCCTGATTTAATAATCTTTTGTGAAATAATAGTATAATCCTTAGGTGAAAGAAGCCTAATTAAAATATCTTCCCCTTTAATAATTCTGCCTGACTGGTCTAAAAGTGAAATAACAACAGAATAATTATAAGGAGGTTTAAACTCCTCCCCAGAATTAATAAATAAAGAAGTTGGAACAGAAAAAATTTTTATCTCCTCTGTATAAGAAGCAGAATTAATTAATTTCCCAAAAATATCTTTTTCCTCAATATTTAAAACTAAAGAGTAATTCTTTGCTGGGATATCTGAAGGGAATGTATAATTTATATAAAAATTTTGGGAATTAAAATAATATTTTTTTTCAGAAAAATTAGACAATTTCAAAGAAAGAGAATAATCAAAATTTTTTGAATTTTCTTTTTTAACAGAACCATTAATTTTCAAAGTTTGATTAGGAAAAAATTCTTTTGAATTTAAAAAAACTTTAAGCTTAATTTCATTAGAAACTAAAAAAGCAGAAGTTTCCTCTTTCTTATTTATTGCAGAAATTTTAACATAACAATTTCCAGGAGAATCCAGAAAAAAAGAAACATCAAAATTTTTTGAAGAATTTGCTCCAAGATTTATTGAATTCCTAAAAATCTTTTTTTGAAAATCATCATTGCAATAAAAATCACAATCAACAAATCCATGATAAGGAAGCTTTGAATAAACTAAAAAAGAAAAATTTAATTCATCTCCAACATTATAAGAGTCCAAAGGTTCCTCAAGAATATAAATCTCAGAAGAAACCAAATGCAAAACTAAAAAGAACACAAACAAAAAAATAAATACTTTAAAATTCCTCATTTTAGACTTTAATTAATAAGGAATAAACTTTTAAAAACTTGTTGTAAAAAATTATAATATTTAGAAATAAAACAATTAATAAATTTCTTAAAATTACTTCACTTCTTCAACAAGGGATTTTAATTCTTCTAAATCTCTTGATAAACTTGATTTTTTCTTTATCTCCCCAACAATTCTTGTATATTCATTAACTTTATCTAAAACTTTATCAACTTCTTCTTTTTCAGCCAAACCACTAACTTTTAATTTTAAAGAATCTAAATCTTTTGTATGCTGTTCAAGATTTTCTTTTATCTCTTGAACATCTGAAGTAAAAGAATCAAGAGTTTGAATTCTCTTTCTTAATTCAAAGTAAATAGTCTCAACTCTGTCTGCCTCAATCCTAACTTTTGACTCAACTTTTTTAATATCAATTAACACTTCTTTAATTTCATTAGATAATTTAACAATCTCATCAACCCCCCTAAAAAAATCAACTTTTTTTCTTATTTCTTTTAATTCCTGCATAACTCTATCCATTATCTCCTCATTAGATTCAATATTTGCTTTAAGTGCCTCAACTTTTGCTTCCTGCTTTGTTAATTGAACCATAAATTTATCTGGCTGAACAGACTCCACTAAATCAGCAGCTTTAACAGCCTTTAATTCCAAAGTTTGAATAGTTTTATCTCTCTCAAGAATCATTGACCTTAACTCTCCAATCTCCTCATTAATTCTTTCAAACATTTCTGTATTTGCTTTTCTAACTTCCTGAAACGCTTCATGTCCTGCTTTTAATCTATCAACTTCTGTACTTAATCTTATTAAATCCTGAGAAGTATTCCCAGTTAATTTAGAATCTGATTCCTGTTTCTTTTCTGACTCACCAGAATTTTTATTTAAATCTTTATCTGCTTCTTGTTCAGAACTTTCATCAAAAGAATCTTCTTTTTTCTTTTTCTTTAAAAAATCAAACATTTTTCAAATTCTCCTCTATATTCTTTAAAAAGGAGTTAATCTTTTTAAACTCTTCTTTAGTCATATTAAGTTCAAATAATTTAATTTTTGCAGGAATTTTTGAGATTTTGTTTTTAAGATAATAAAATTTTAAATCTAATTTTTTTGCTTTCTTTTTTCTAAGGAACTCATTCTCAATTTCAAGACATCTTAACTTTAATTTAGAAATTAATAAATATTTAGAAAGTTCCAATTGCTCTTGAGGTTTTATTTTTTTTAAATATTTAAGAGAATTTTTATCTATTTTCTTTAAAAAAAATTTTATTAATTTTAATCTCTTACGCTCTTGCTTATTTAGTTTCTTCCCCTTCATCTTCTCCTCCTTTTTCCTCACTTTCTTTTTCTCCTTCTTT
>CAZBAB010000035.1:0-2583 GCA_964489815.1 Candidatus Woesearchaeota archaeon
CTTCGGTTTTAATCCTCCTTTTTTTATTTAATTTATCTGGCTTTTTTTGTATTGCTCTAAGGATTTTATATTTCTCTTTTAAAATACTTTTTTTAAAGGACATTTACATTTAAATCAAAATTTTTTTGGTTTTTATAAAAAGAGTAAATCTAATAGAAAAAGAAATTGTTATATGAAAATATAATTTGGTTAATAAAAAAGGAAAAGTTTTAGTTGCTGGTTTTTCTGGAACATTAGAGGAGAAAGATATAAAATTTGTTTTTTAAAGAAATGTGAGAGATGAAATATATTAAAAATTAATCTTTCATTTCAATTTTTATGTTTATATCTTTTGGAATATGCATCTTCATAATGCTGTGAAGAATTTTTTCATTTGTGGGAAATTCAATTAATCTTTTGTGAATTCGCATCTCATATCTATCAAAAGTTGCTGTTCCATCTCCACAAGGTGATTTTCGTGTTGTGATTTTAAGCTTTTTCGTTGGTAAGGGCACTGGTCCACTTATAACAACTCCAGCTCTTTTTGCAGATTCTTTAATAGAATTACAAATTTTATTTAAATTGTCAATGTTTGCACTATTTATTTTAATTCTTACTTTCGGCATAAGTTAATGTTTCAAAAATAGTTTAAAAACCTTTTTATATCATTATTTGTATATATTTAAAAAGAGGAAAATGGAAGAGATATTTATTCAGCTTGGATTAATACTTTTGACTGCTTTTGTAGTATCCTATGTGTCGCGTTTATTTAAACAGCCTCTTATAATTGGTTATATACTTGCAGGAATAATAATTAGTCCTTTTGTTCTGAAATTTGGAGCATCAACGCAAATGATGAATCTTTTTTCAGAATTTGGAATTGCTTTTCTTCTTTTTATTGTTGGATTACACATGAATCCTAAGGTTATTAAAGAAGTTGGAATTCCTGCTATGACTATTGGATTTGCACAGATTATTTTTACTTTCATATTAGGATTTTTAATTAGTTGGAAAGTTTTAAGCTTAGCCTTTATTCCTTCACTTTACATTGGGATTTCAGTTTCTTTTAGCAGTACAATTATTGTTATGAAATTACTTTCTGATAAACGACATTTAGATTCTTTATATGGTAAAATTTCAATTGGTATTTTAATTTTACAGGATATAATTGCTATTATTGCTTTGATGCTTGTTTCTTCATTTTCAACAGGACTAGATATAAAACAATTTGCTTCTAATACTTTAATTAATGGTGGAGGATTAATTGCAGGAATTTTTATATTTGCTTATCTTCTTTTGCCGAGATTAATACGAAATATTGCAAAATCACAAGAGCTCTTGTTTTTGTTTTCAGTTTCATGGTGTTTTATTATTGCTGCTCTTTTTAGTTTGTTTGGTTTTTCAATTGAAATTGGGGCTTTACTTGCAGGTGTTGCTTTGAGTATCTCTCCTTATAGTACAGAAATTAGTGCAAAAATTAGGCCTTTAAGAGATTTCTTTTTAATTTTGTTCTTTATTATTCTTGGATTAAATATAAATATCTCAAGTATAACAAGTATAATTTGGCCTGCAATAATTTTGTCCCTTTTTGTCTTGATTTTTAAACCTTTGATTTTAATGTCTTTTATGGCTTTATTTGGATATACTAAAAGAACAAATTTTTTAGTTGGAACAACTTTAGCTCAGATTTCAGAATTCTCTTTAATTTTAGTTGGTTTGGGTGTTACCCTTAATCAAATAAAACCAGAAATTTTGGCAACCATCACTTTAACAGGACTTATTACAATTACTACCTCCACATATATGATAATGTATTCAAAACAATTTTACAACAGACTCCCTTGGTTGTTTTCCTTTTTTGAAAAAAAGAAAATTGAAAGAGAGCATTATAAAAAAGGAAAATATGTTCATACAATTTTATTTGGATATAACAGGATGGGATTTAGTATTTTAAATACTTTAAAAAGAATGAAGAAAAAATATTTAATTGTTGATTTTAATCCTGATGTGATTAATGATTTAAAAAAATTAGATATTCCTTGTATTTATGGAGATGTTTATGATAAAGAATTTTTAGAAGAACTGCCTCTGGAAAAAATCAAACTTGCAATTTCAACTGTTCCTGATTTTGAAAGTAATATCTTGTTGCTTGAAACAATTAGAGAATTAAACCCAAATGCAATTGTTGTTACAAGGGCTGATTCAATTGAGGAAGCATTTGCTTTATATAAAAAAGGTGCAAATTATGTTTTAACTCCACATTTTCTTGGAGGGCAGTATGCTGCAAAAATAATAAAAGGCTCAACAAAGCAAGATTATAGAAGAGAAAAACTTAAACATATTAAAATGTTAACTGAAAGAAAGAAAAAAATTCAAAGGCATTTAGATAGTGAATAACTATTCTTTTTCTTCTTGGTTTTCCTGTTCCTCTATTTTTGGAGCATCTCCTAATTCAAGCAAAGAAAAAATAAATTCAAAGATTCTTAATATTATTTCAAGAGCAACTATAAATAAAAGATAAATAAAGATTTGCGGAAGATAAGAGGGAATGCTTACTAAGTGAGTTATTATTCTATTTAAATTAAAAAAATTTGGTTTTGTTAT
>CAZBAB010000035.1:2593-5847 GCA_964489815.1 Candidatus Woesearchaeota archaeon
TATTGCAAGAAGAGTAAAAGGTAAAAGTTTTGCTATTTCTCGTGAGAGCTCTTCTTTATAATAAGCAGTCATTCTTATTGCAGCAATAATTGTAGCGGAAATAATTAATAAACCAGGAATTTCTATACCCTCAGTCAAGAGAATTAAAAAAATAGTAAAAAGTGCAAACCAAAAAAAGATTAAAAGAGGCATGATAATTATATATTCTAAAAAATAAAAAGTAACTGCAACAACTTTTGTTGTAAATACATGCTGGAATTTATTATATTTGTTAAGGTTAAGTTTGATTATATTTTTTCTTGCAACAAATCTATAAAATTTCCATATGCCAACTGCATAAATAAAAACAAGAATTACTAAAAGAAAAAGTGTAAGAAAATTTTGAGCCCATGTTGGAAGTGTTTGAAGGAATGCATTATAAACAGAAACAATCCCATTATTAATAAATTCACTCACAGCCATAAAAAAATTAAGAAGGAGTTTCTTTTAAAGTTTTTGAATAAATTTAAATACAAATGTTTCTTTTTGGTTTTATGATAGATATAAAATTAATACGTGAGAACCCAGATTTAGTAAAGGAAAATATTAAAGCAAAATTTCAGAATGAAAAATTAAAATTAGTTGATGAAGTTTTAATGCTTGATAAGGAATGGCGTAAATTGAAATTTGAAGAGGATAAATTACGTGCTGAGAAATAAGGTTTCTAAAGAAATCTCTGAAGCTGTGAAAAAAGGGGATAAGAAAAAAGCTGAAAAATTAAAAAAACATGCAAAGAAAATTCCAGATAAAATTGAGAAAATTGAAAAGAAAAGAAAAAAATTAGAAGAGAAAATTCAAAATATTATGTTTAAGATTCCCAATATAATAGATAAAAAAGTTCCTATAGGAAAAGATGATTCTGAAAATGTCGAAATAGAAAAAATTGGGGATCCTGTTGTTCCTGATTATGAGATTTTTAATCATGCTGAATTAGCTTTGAGATTAGGGGGTGTTGATTTTGATAGTGCTCGTAAAAATTCAGGTAATGGTTTTTATTATCTAAAAGGGGATGTTGCTAAATTGCATTCTGCTTTATTGAATTATGCAAGGGATTTTATGATTGAAAAAGGATTTGAACTTATTGTTGTGCCACACATGATTCGCTCAGAAGTTGTGGACGGAGTTATGAGTTTTGAGGAAAAGGATGTTATGATGTATAAGGTTGAAGGAGAGGATTTGTATTTAATAGGAACAGCAGAACATTCTTTAGTGGGCATGTTTAAGGATAAAAAATTAAATGGCAAGAAATTTCCTTTGAAAGTTACTGCGTATTCCCCTTGCTATAGAAAAGAAGTTGGAGCGCATGGAATTGAGGAAAAGGGTTTTTTTAGGGTGCATCAATTTGAAAAACAAGAAATGGTTGTTGTTTGTTTGCCTGAAGAAAGCGCAGATTGGTATGAAAAAATGCTTGATATGACTGTGGAATTTTTTAGAAGTTTGAATATCCCTGTTAGAAAATTAGAATGTTGCTCTGGAGATTTAGCTGATTTAAAATCACGCTCTGCAGATGTTGAAGCTTGGAGTCCAAGGCAAAAAAAGTATTTTGAGGTTGGAAGTTGCTCAAATATGACTGATGCACAAGCTAGGCGTTTGGGGATTCGTTATGAACTTAAGGGAGAAATTAAATATGCTCACACTTTAAATAACACAGTTGTTGCTTCTCCTCGTGCATTAATTGCTTTAATGGAAAATAATCAAGAAAAAAATGGTTCAATTAAAATCCCAAAAGTTCTTCAAAAGTATATGGAGGGAATGAAAAAAATTAAAATAAAATGAATTTTTTTAATATATTATTTTTTATAATTCTTTTAATAGGGATATTTATAGCTTATAAAATAGGAAGTAAAATTGGTTCTTTTAAAAGAGATAAATTTTGGGAAACAGAAATTCATAAACACAGGCAAGATGCAATTATGAGGTCGCGAGCTGTTTTAGGAGGGCATTTCTCAGAAAATTTAGCTCCTTATCTTCCTGGGTTTCTATATCTTCCCACTGAATGCAAGTTTATTGGAAAACCAATTGATTTTATTGTATTTAAAGGAATGGATAAAAAGAAAATTAATGAAGTTATTTTTGTTGAAGTTAAAAGTGGAGATGCAAAGCTTAATTCTCAAGAGAAAAATTTAAAGGAAGTTATTAGCAAAAAGAAAGTTAAGTTTGAAGAATACAGAATTCCAAAAAAATTAACTGACAAAAAAGATATTCAAAACAAAATAAAAGATATTATATAAATAACATAAAATTCAAGTTAATTAAAATAAAAGAATAGTTATTTCATAGGCAATAAATTCTTATAAAGAATAAAAAGTTCTGTTTTTTATGAATGTGAAAATTAAAAAGCGTTTTTCAAAGAAAATTATTAGAATTGAAGGTTCTGGAGAGATTAAAGAAATTCTTTTAAAAGAAGATTTTTTAAATCAAAAAAATGCATTAATTCAAATATGTTTTCGCGGAGAGGATGCCTCTGGCATTATAGAATTTCCTCAAGAAGAAATTAAGGATTTGATTAAAGAACTTAAACCAAAATTAAAGCTTTTAAAAGGCACAAAAGTTATGAAATTTAAAAAATAATTTTAAATAAGTTTTGAATAGATTTAAATAACATGAATTAAACTTTTTATGGAATTGAAAGGAGGTTTTAAAACAAGATAAAAATGACAACAAAAGAAAGAATTCTTAAGCCAGTAAAAGCAATTAAATTTAGAAAGGTCTGGTCTTCAGAATCAGGTTTAACACGTGTAATTGAAGTAACTGATTCAGATTTTATAAAAAAGTTTTGTGAATCAATAGAATCTGCTGAACATGCTACATTTCATACAGGAAGCACACCAAAAAGTTCACGTTACCTTTTTGAAGTTGTAGGGGAAGAAACCTATGCTGGACAGCTTTACCCAGACCGAGCCATTTTAGATAGAGAGGTTTTACATCTTAAAGATAAAAACCTCTGGAATCTGGTTGAAAATTATTTAATTGCTTTAAAATAAAATGAAAGAAAATTATTGGGATAAGTGTTTTTTCTTGAATTGGAAAAAAGTTTTATTAATTTTAAGTGCTTGGGTTTTGTCTGTGCTTTTGCATAATCTTATTTATGCTTTATTTTATACTCATTTTAAATACTCTGGGGGTGATGAGATTTTTTTCTTTATTATTGCTGTGATTATAATTCCGTTATATGCTTTTATTAGTTTTATATATACAATGGTTAGAATGATAAA
>CAZBAB010000035.1:5857-6072 GCA_964489815.1 Candidatus Woesearchaeota archaeon
AAAGGTGAATTTCTTATTAGGGTTTTGACTTCTATAATTTTTGGGCTTTTAATTGGTTGTTTACTTGTTAAATTTAGTTTTATTAATCCAATGGGATTTTGGGCATTAGCAATTATTTTTACATTTTTGTTTTATTATTTGAGTAAATTAATTATTAAATAAAAAGTTTTATAAAGAAAAAATAAGTTTTTTTGTCATGCCTCGATCGTATAATG
>CAZBAB010000036.1:0-5806 GCA_964489815.1 Candidatus Woesearchaeota archaeon
TTTGCATTTAAACCATCCTCAATTAATCCACTAAGCCATTCCTCATGTGTTTTAAAATTTTTATCAACAGGTTGCATACAATCAGGATGAGCATCAAAAACAATTAAGCAAACCTCTTTACTATTTTCTTTATAAAAATCAAAAAAAGCTTTAGTTAAAGCATAACTAACAGAATGATCTCCCCCAATAAAAAAAATACGAGAATTGGTTTGGCTCTTAAATAAATCAAAAGCTTCTCTATAAATTTTATTATTTGCTTCCTTTAAATCATCATTATTAAAATATATTTCTTCAAAGCTTTTTTGTGCTTCTTCTAAAATTCTTTTTGAAGCAAACTCACATCCTTTAGTTTTATTTAATCCATTAATCAAAGGCACACTTATAAATTTCATATAAAAAAAAGAAAAAAACTCTTTTTAAGGTTAACTAAACAATCTTTTTATAAATTTAATAAACCATGTACTTGAACCAAGACACCTTCCTTCAGAACATTCTGTTCTGCAAGAGATATATTCTTTAGAAACCCCTTTAAAAGAAGAAAGAGAATTAGAATCGCAATAGTATTCTACAAGAACTTTGTCATTATAACAAAAATCTTCAAATTTATTATTAAAAGAGTCTCTTACAACCCCTCTTGTAGTATAATCTTTTCCAGAGTCAGTATCTGAGCAACTTAAAGAATTATTAATAGAAGCATTTTCATTTACACAAGCCCCGTTATAACAGGAAGTTTTACATGCATAAATTACTCTGCTTAAAGAAAGCCCATCACAAACCTGCTCCTCTAAAAAAGTTTTATCCAAACACCTGTCTTTTGCTTTAATTTGACTTACTTGTGAAAAATTATTAAAATAAGATTGTATAGCTTCACCTGCTACATAAAAGTTCATACCTCCGTCAGTTTCAGTGCAAATTAAATGCCCTCCTCTTAATAAATCTGATTGAGAAGTTTCATTTAACTTTGGAATATTTATAGTAACATTTGTCTCATTAAAAGATTCATTAATACTTTGATTAATATTATTTATTGGAGGTTCAGTAAAATTAGTATCATTAATAATTATTTCAGTTCTATTGCTTGGTATATAACCTGTTGTATTATTTGTTTCATTAGTTTGGTTTGTATAGTTTGTTATTCCAAAAGAAGGGCTCCCGCAATCAATAGGACAATTTAAACTACTTTCCCAAGAATTACAAACACCATCCCCACAAAAAGAAGGAACAATAGAAAAAGGCTTATCTTCTGGAATAGAAAAAGTTCCTGCATCAACAACCATTCCAACATTTGAATAAAAAACTCCGAGATAACCTACAACAATTAAAAGCAACAATAAAGCAATTAAAAATTCTAATTTCCTCATAAAAAAAAGAGGTTTTTCTAATTTAAAAATATTTCCTAATCATCTGGAATAAGTGCAAAAAAACTATAATCTTTCAGAGCATTAAAAGCTAATTCTTTAACATAGTTTAATTTAACTTTAGAAATATTTTTTTCAAAATTATAAAATTCAAAAGCATTTCCTTGAATTTCTGTTTTCAATAAACTTACTAATTGCTCAGAAGAATCTTCCATTGAAATTTGATAATTTCCAATAACTTGCTCTTTAACTTGATTTAATTCTTGTTCTTTTAAATTTGTTGAAATCTTTTTAAATTCTTTTAAAATTAAATCCTTAACTTTCTCTATACTTTCTTTTTTAGTTCCAACATAAATAAGATTATATGCAAACCTTTTATTAATATCAGAAATCCCTTTAACAGAATATGCTAAATTTCTCTTTTCTCTTATTTCCTCAAACAAACGTGAGGACATTCCTCCTGCCATTAAGGTATTTAAAAGAATTGCTGCATAGGATTTTTTATCCTGTGCCAAAGGAACATGATAAGCAAAAACCAAATTAGCCTGCCCTATTCCTTTTCTTTTTTCAGTTTTTATTTCATTTTTTAATTCAAATTTTTGTTCAGGAATTTTTCCTTTTTCCTTTCCAAAATTTTTCTCAGCAAAACTCACAAGTTCCTCAAATTTTACATTTCCAACAGCACATAAAATTAAATTATTTGGTTTATAAATTTCCTTGAATTCTTTTACTATTTTTTCTCTATTAATAGAATTCATTGTTTCAATTGTTCCCCCTATAGATAAACCCATGGTTCCTGTATAAAGAATTTTTTGAATTTCATCAAAAACATATAATCGAGGATTATCATGATGCATTTTAATCTCTTCAAAAATAACTTTTCTTTCTTTTTCTAATTCTTTTTCATTAAATAAAGGATTTTTAACTAAATCCCCTAAAACATCTAAAGCTATATTTAACTTTTTAGAAGGAATCCTGCACCAATAAGCAGTAATCTCCTCTGAGGTAAATCCATTCATTTCTCCTCCATTTTTTTCAATTTCTTCTGCAATTTTTTTTGCACTTCTTTTTTTCGTGCCCTTGTAAAGCATATGTTCAATATAATGATGAATACCTTTTTCAGAAGGAGCTTCATTAATTGCTCCTGATCTTACAGCAAAAGCAACACTAACAATTGGTAAATCTCTTTTTTCAAGAATTACAGTCATTCCATTTGAAAGAACTTTTCTAAAAAATTTTGGCTTCATAATTAAAAGAAACTAATTTGTTTTTTAAAGTTATTTCTTTCTTAAAATAAAAAATTAAACAGCATCGCAATCACTTGTATTAACAATTAAACCGTTTTCAATAGTTAAAATACAATCATGACCGTAATTATCCTCTACTAAAATTTTTGTTGTTATTCCTTTCTTTCCACTTCCAGAATAATAATCTTGTGCTTGTAAATCCCCTCCAATATCCAAGGTATGATCTAGTAAAGGATACCCATCTCCAAAAGGAGAGGGGGGAGAAGGAGGAGAATAAATTCCAACACGTTGATTATTGAAATCTATATATAAAGGAAAAGTATTATCTTTTATTAAAAAAAATTTTTTAAAAGAATCTCCAAATAAAAACTGTACATAATTAAAACCCTCAGTAGCGTCTGTCCTTGAACTTATATGAAAATAATCTTTTCCAATAAAATTAGTGATAAAACTCAATACAGAATCTTCTGGAGATTCAATCTCTAAAAAAGAACTACTTAAACCTTGTTTAGATTTTATATGCAAATTAGCCTCAGGATTACTTGTCCCAATACCCACACTACCAGTAGTAGTATTTACACAAAAATGCTCATCACATTGCATCTCATCCCAAGTATGCCCCATGACAGCAGGATTTCCAGAATTATAAGCACAAACATAAAAAAATACTCCTCCAATTAAAACCAAAACCCCAAGAATTATTAAAAAATATTTTTTATTTAAATTAATTACAATCCTCTTAATAATCCTAATAATTTACTCTTTAAAAGCATTTTAAAAGCATTTCTTTTTAATAACAATATATCTTTCACTATTAATTTCAAAATCATCAACAATATCAAAATTTTCTTTTAAAAAATAAATCAACCAATTTCTTTTAACTTTAAATCTAGAATGTTTCATCAAACTTTTAGTTGCAAAACTTATCACAACTCTATCAACAAGAGGAACCATTTTTAAAAGTAATTTTTTAGAATAATTTCTCTCAACCATTTCAAGAGAATCCAAAACCTTAAATAAAAAAATAACTTTTTTGCCTTTTTGTTTTTTAATTAAATTCAAATTCTTTTCTAAATCAAACAAACTTAAATGATATGCCTTTGCATTGATTTTTTTCTTAAAAAAATAATTATTCATTAAATCAACTAACTGCCCCATTGCTTCAGTTGCAATATATTTCACTTTAAACCCTATTTTTTCAAAGAAAATATAACTAAATCCATTAACACCAGCACCAAAATCAAAAATAATTAATTTTTCAAATCCTTTCAAAATACGAGAATAAACCTGCTCATAATAACCTAATCTTTCTCTTGTAGAAATATGTTTTTTTAAAATCCATCTTTCATCTCTATTTTTTAAAGATAAAATTTTTTTGCTTGTAAAAACACTAAACACTTTTCTTAATAAATCTCTAGTTAATTTAATTTTTTCTAAGTCAAGATATTTTTCTTTATCAAATTTTTCAAAAACTAATTCAACATCTTTTTTTGGCAATTTAGAAAATTCTTTTTTTTGAATAATCTTATTATAAATTTCTTTTTTCATTTTTACTAACAAATTTATTTCCTTTAATATAAAATCTTAATTTAATTGGAAGATCTTTTTTAACCCCAATTCTAAAACTTCTTATAATCTTAAAATTAGAAAAAAAACTTTTTTCAATCCATAAATCATTTGCTTTACTTTGAAATTTTCCATGAAAAAAATCATCAATATTCAAGGATTTTGTTAATAAACCAGGGCCAGAAGTTCTTAAGTCAAAATTCAAAGGCTCAAGAGCACGAATTAAAACAGCACTAGCTTTATTTTTTCTTCCAGTAACAAAATTTAACATTTTATATTTATGAACATTATAAATTAAAATTTTCCCAGGTTCTTGCTTCATCATCCTACTAACCTTATTTTCTCCCTTACTCGCCCTAGAAGAAGGATCTTTTTCACCAAAATAAGCTTCTGTTTCAACAATTTTTGCTCTTAAAACTTTTTTCCTAAGTTTTCTACATAAAATTTTCCCAAGCAGATCTTTTGCAACAATATCTGCTCTTCTTGAAAAAAATTTATTTGAAATATACATAATTTTATTAAAATAAACCTCCTTAAAAACTATATGCCAATAAACGCCCACCCAGATTACATTGCAGCAGAAAAAGAATACTTGCAAGCACAAACCTTAGAAGAAAAACTCCTTAAATTAAAAAAAATGATTTCTTTAGCTCCGTCTCACAAAGGAGCTGAAAATTTAAGACAACAACTAAACACAAGAAGAAAAAAACTAGAAGCCCAAATTAAAAAAGCAAAACACTCAAAAAAATCAACTAAAACAGGAATTAAAAAACAAGATATGCAGGCAATTTTAATTGGAAATACAAATTCAGGAAAATCTTCTTTGCTTTCACTTCTTACAAATGTAAAATTAAAAATTTCAGAAAATCAATTTACTACAACAAAACCAATTATAGGAATAATGAATTACAAAAATGTTCAAATACAATTAATAGAAAACCCTGCAATAAATTCAGAAAATTTTGATAAAGGCTTACCAAATACAACAGACACAATTTTAATTATTATAACAAAAATTGATGAAATAAAAAGCATTTTAGAACAATTAACAAAATCAAAAGCAAAAAAAATAATTGTTTTCAATAAAATAGATTTGCTTTCTAAAAATGAAAAAAGAAAAATTTCAGCAACACTTGCTTCAAAAAAGTACAACTTTGTCTTAATTTCTACAATAACCCAGCAGGGAATTGAAGAATTAAAAGAAAAAATTTTTCAAAGTTTTAATGCTCTAAGGATTTATACAAAAGAACCAGGAAAAGAAAAATCTGAAAAGCCAATAATTCTAAAACCAAATTCAACAATAAAAGATGTTGCTGAAAAAATTTTAAAAGGATTTTCAAAAAAAATTAAAAAAACAAGAATCTGGGGACCTTCTTCAAAATTCCCAGGACAAATAGTAGGGCTTAACCACAAAGTAAAAGATTTAGATATTGTAGAATTTACAACTAAATAATCTTTCTCCTAAACCCTTTGTTTTCTTTTAAAAAAATTTCTAAGGAACACCTAAAATTCAAGTATTTTTATCCCATTCCCTAAAAAATTCATTATTACAACACAATAAAACTTTTTCTTAATCTAAATAAATTAAAATTTTTTTATTTACTCACTTACTTTCCTTGCTTTTGTATATACTTC
>CAZBAB010000037.1:0-4082 GCA_964489815.1 Candidatus Woesearchaeota archaeon
TTTTACATTTTTGTTTTATTATTTGAGTAAATTAATTATTAAATAAAAGTTTTATAAAGAAAAAATAAGTTTTTTTGTCATGCCTCGATCGTATAATGGCTAGTACGTTAGCCTGTCGCGCTGAAGATCCGGGTTCAATTCCCGGTCGGGGCGTTTTCTTTACTTGATCCAAGTTTATTATTAAAAAATTCAAGAGATTTTTAATTATAATCTAACCAAAAGCCTTAAATACGATTGACTTATTAAAAAGTCATATGACACAAATAAAAATCAATTATAAATATGAAATTCTTTTACTTTTATTAAAAAAAGAAATGCATCAGCGAGAACTTTCAAAACAACTTAAAACCTCGCTTACAAGAGTTCAATCTGCTTTAAAAGAACTTGAGAACATGAATGCAGTAGATTATAAAGAGATAGGCAGAAATCATATTTATTTCATAAAAAGAAATTTGGTTTCAAAATCTCTTATTTTAAATGCAGAAAATTATAAATTAATAAAATTACTTAGAAAATATCCCCATTTAGAAACTATTTTTATGCAAATAATTGAGAAGTGCAGGAAGGGAATGATTCTTTTATTTGGAAGTTATGCAAAAGGAAATGAAAAAAAAG
The DNA here is from genome assembly GCA_964489815.1 of Candidatus Woesearchaeota archaeon. Taxonomy (GTDB): domain Archaea; phylum Nanobdellota; class Nanobdellia; order Pacearchaeales; family GW2011-AR1; genus JABIDC01. Next base: position 616 of record CAZBAB010000037.1, read on the forward strand.
ATAGTGATATAGATATTTATATTAATACAACAAATCAAAGGATAAAAAAAGAAATTCAAAGAATATATGATTCTTTAAGTATAAAGATTGGAAAATTTAATTTAAGGAGTTTTTTAATAAAGGAGATTATTAAGAACCACATAATAATTAAGGGGGGAGAAGAATATTATGAAAGCATCAGATTTCTTAAATAAACTAAAAAAAGAAAATTCTTTAAAATTAATTGAACCCTCTGAAGAAATATCTAAATCTTACTTAATAAAAAGTGAAAAATGTATAAAAGTTGCAGAACTTGCTTATAATGCAAAAATATATGAAAATGCTATTTCTGAAGCATATTATTCAATTTATAATTCAGTCTTGTCTTTATTTTTTAAATGTGGAATAAAATGTGAAAATCATTCTGCAGCAGTATTATTAATAAAAAATCTTTTTCAGTTAAATAAATTATATTCTACTTTTTTAGAATTCAAAAAAGACAGAATTGATAATTAATATTATGTTCCAATATTTCATTACATTTTAAGAGCCTATTCAAACAATTTGAAACTTCAAGAAATAAAAATAATTAGAAAAAGATTTGAAGAGATATAATTATTAGTAAGCTATTAAAAAAATTAATATCTTTCATGGTTAATTTTCCTTAAATAAAATAAAACTTTTAATTTTTTTTGTTTTTATATTGCAGAAATTGCAGGAACATATGGAATCTTAAATAAATTTTTGAATAGATTATTTAAATGAAAATTAAAGAATTAAAAACCAAAAAGCTATAACAAAAAACTCCATAAAAATTTTTATTTCTTTTTATCTTCTTTTTTTGCTGTCTTTTTTGTATCCTGTTTAATTTCTTTATTAATTGATTTTGCAACTTCTTTTAATGCCTTGTCAAAATCTTGTTTAGTTATCTTCAATTTATCAGATTTTTTGTTTTGTGTGTATAATCTTTTTATTGCATTAATTCCTGCATTTCTGCATAGGGCTTCAATATCTGCTCCAGTCCATTCTTCTGTTTTATTTACATAATCTAATAGTTTAATTGATTTATCAAGGGGCATTTTTTTAGTGTGAACCTTAAATATTTCTTCTCTTGTTTTTTTGTCTGGAACATTTAATTCAACTATAGCATCAATCCTTCCTGGTCTGAGTAATGAAGGGTCAATTAAATCTTTCCTGTTAGTTGCTGCAATAACAATAACTTTCTCTAATTCTTCAATACCATCTAATTCTGTTAATAACTGGTTTACAACTCTTTCTGTTGAATCTGATAAGGACATTCCTCTTTGTTTTGATATTGAATCAAATTCATCAAAGAAAATAATTGAGGGAGCTACCTGTCTTGCTTTTTTGAATATCTCTCTAACATGCTTTTCGCTTTCTCCAACCCATTTACTAATTAATTCCGGACCTTTAACTGAGATAAAGTTTGCATTAGCTTCATTAGCAACAGCTTTTGCTAAAAGAGTTTTACCTGTTCCTGGTGGTCCGCTAAGCAAGACTCCTTTTGAAGGTTTTATTCCTGCTTTTTCAAACAAGTCTGGTCTTAAAAGGGGCAATTCAATTAATTCTCTTAATTTTTCTTTAGCTTTTTCTAATCCTCCAACATCCTCCCAAGTAACATTAGGTTTGTTAATTAAAACCTCCCTCATTGCAGAAGGTTCAATTGACCTAAGAGATTCAAGAAAATGCTGTCTTTTTATTTTAATTTTATCTAGTATTTGTGTTGGAACTTTCTCTTCAAGATTTTTTAATTGTGAAAAATAAGGTTTAATTGCTTTTAGTGCAGATTCTTTACATAAAACTTCTATATCTGCTCCAGTATATCCAATTGTTTTGTGAGCAAGTTCATCAAAATTTACATCTTTGTCCAAAGGCATTCCTCTTGTGTGAATTTGTAATATTTCTTTTCTTCCTGTTTCATCTGGAGGATTAATTTTAATTTCTCTATCAAATCTTCCAGGTCTCCTTAATGCTTCATCAATATCACCAGGCCTATTAGTTGCAGCCATGACTACAACCTGTCCTCTTGATTTTAAACCATCCATTAAGCTTAGTAATTGTGCAACTATTCTCTTTTCAGTTTGGTCAACTCCTTCCCCTCGTTTAGGAGCTATTGAATCTATTTCATCAATAAAAATTATTGCAGGAGCATTTTTCTCTGCTTGTTCAAAAATATCTCTTAAATGTTTTTCAGATTCCCCATAAAACTTTGAAACAATCTCAGGACCTGCTATTGAAAAAAATGCAGAGTCTGTTTCAGAGGCAACAGCTTTTGCTAAAAGGGTTTTACCTGTTCCTGGGGGTCCAGTTAATAAAACACCTTTTGGAGCTCCAACCCCTAATTTTTGGAAAACCTCTGGATGTTTCATTGGAAGTTCTACCATTTCCCTTACTAAATCTATTTCATTTTTCAGACCACCAATATCCTCGTAACTAACTCCAGTGGCTTTTAAATCTCCAGCATAAGGTGTTTGTGATACAATAATCTTTGTAGCAGGAGTTACTATTATATTCCCTTTTGGTTCAGATTTAGAAATAACATAACCTAATCTTGTTCCAAAAACATCAATAATTGTCTTTTGTCCTTGTGTTAAAGGTCTGTGCAATAATTTTGAATGAAAATATTCAGTTGGATCATCTGAAAATGAAATCTCTTGTAATGGAGATAAAGTTATTTTTTTTGCTTCTTGAACTGTTGTTTTATAAATTTCAACCTTGTCTCCAATTGAAGCTCCTATATTAGAACGAATTGTTCCGTCAAGTCTTATAATTTTTTCTTCACTATCTCCCTTGATTTTAAAAGAACGCATTACTTTAACAACACTTGAAGTTTTTGCTTTAACTTCTATAATCATTCCAGAGGATAAACCCAGATTATTCATTATCTTAGAAGGAATTCTTGCTATTCCTTTATCAACATCCTCTTGCAAGCTCTCTACAACCTCAAGTTCAATCAATTTTGATTTTCTTGAGCCCATTTTTTCCTCCTTTTTGTTTATCAAAGATTATCTCCAAAACACCATTATTTACTGAGTATTTCATCTTATTTTTATTTATAATATGGGGAAGATTCTTTTTAATAAAGATTCCCTGTCTTAATTTCTGATTAAGATAAGTTTGTATCCCCTCTTCATTAGACTTTTTTGCAGATATTTCCAGAGTTTGAGATTTAATTTTTATAGAAATATCTTTTTCATTAAATCCCGGAAGTTCAAAAATTAAATATATTTTTTTGTCATCTTCTATAAAATCAATAACTCTGTCTTCACCTTCTCCGTGAATAAATTGCCTTTTTCTTGTTCTTCTAACTGGAGAATTTCCGAAAAATTCTCTTACAATTTCTTCAAAAGGATCATCATCAAAAAAATTCATTTTAATATCTCCTATTTTGTGGAGGATGAAAGGGAAATCCCTTTCTTGAAAAATGACATAAAAAACTAACAGGGGTTTCCCTAAGATTTTTTCCT
>CAZBAB010000037.1:4092-5752 GCA_964489815.1 Candidatus Woesearchaeota archaeon
GTTCTTCCCTTATTAGATTCTCTGCCATTTCCCTTTCACCTCCTTTTGAATATTTATTTAATTTGAATTGTTTTTTTATTTTTAGAGCTTATCTTTTTTGGTAATTTAATAGTTAAAACTCCATTTTTATATGAAGCATTAATTCTGCTTACGTCTGCATTATCAGGAACATCAAATTTTTTATAAAATCCAGCATAAGTTTTCTCATAAAAATATGCTTTCTTTTCTTTATTAATTTGTTTCTTTTCTTTTTTCTTTTCAGCTTTAATTTCAATTCTTTTGTTAGTTAAATTAAGTTCTATATCTTCCTTTTCTACACCTGGAATTTCCACTTCTATAATAAACTCCTTATCTGTTTCCTTAAAATTAGTGAATGCTTTCCTGTATCCTATTAAAGGTTTATTAATTTTTTCCTCCTCATAAAAATCATCCCAAGAATCTCCGAATAAAGTATTTAATCTTTTGTGCATTTTATTTAATTCATTCCATAAATTATCTCCCCATATCATTTTAATTACCTCCCTGAGTAATATTTTATAAAACAAAACCCTATTTAAATCTTTCGGTTTAATATATATTTTATGTATTAAGTATAAATGAAATGTATTAAAAACAAAACATTTATATATATATTTTTTATTATCTTTATATGAGGCACAGGATAATTATACAACAGATTAATAAGCCCAAGAGCAATAGAGTAAAAGATGAGATTAGGTGGGTTTGTGATAGTTTGGGTTTAATGAAAGGCAGGGATATTAATGATATTTCTTTTAAAGTAATGTATAAATTGCTTAATTTGTTCTCAAAGCATAATCTTGTTTCAACAGAAGAGATTTGTAAAGTGTTAAAACTTGAACCTTATAGAGTAAATCATCATGTTAGAAGTTTAATGGAATCTGGAATTGTCTTTAGAGAAAAAAGAAAAATTGCTTTGAGAGGGGGATCTTTATCCTCAGCAATAGAAGAAATGAAAAGAGATTCTGAATTAATGTTTAATAGGTTATTAGAAGTTTCTAAAAAAATTGACAAATCTTTTGATTTATAATTAATCCAAATAATTAATTGGAAGAAGTTAAAACTCAAAAATTAAGATGTGTTCTATTATGTATTAAAAGAGTTATCAATCTCCTTTCTTATTTTTTTTAGTTAGTTTTTCCTTAATACTTAACTAAATTTTTATTCCTTACAATAGAGAAAGATTATAAAATCCAAGGATTAATAAATTAATATCTCCTTGACTTATTAACAAAGTTTCTTTTTGGTCTTTCCTGCATTGGTTTTGCTTCAGATACTCTCAAATTTCTTCCCTCAAATTCTTTTCCATTCATTTTCTTAATTGCTTCTTCTGCATCTTTATCCTTTGAAAAAGTTATGAATGCAAATCCCTTGGACCTGCCTGAGAATTTATCTGTGATAATTATTGCTTCTTCAATTGAACCAAATTCTGAAAATGCTTTTTTTAAAGCTTCTTCAGTTACATCAAAAGACAAATTTCCTATATATAGTTTCATTGTATATTCCTCCTTTGCATTATTATATACTAAGAACTCCTAAAGGGTTTTTAATGCTTTGTATTTATTAAAATACCTAAAAAAAGATGCTTTTTCAAAAACCGAAATATTTAAATACTAAATATTTTTTATTATTATGCCTTACT
>CAZBAB010000038.1:0-5558 GCA_964489815.1 Candidatus Woesearchaeota archaeon
ATACAAGTGCTTTGGATTTTTCTCATGTGTGGGATGGTTCAAAACTTTCTTATGTAAATTTCGAAGATTTTCAAGTTCTTGGTGCTTTGAAAACTGATTTATCCTATCCTGCTTCAAATACAAGTGTTGATTTGCACGGGCTTATTAATGTTACTTGTGATGCATCTTGTTCTGTTGGAGATTGTTTAAATACTCAATCTTATCTTCAAAGATATAATGGAACAGATTGGGTATCAGTTGGCTCTTCTGGAGGGATAATTTTAAACACAGGAGAAACTAATCCCCACTCTCTTGGTTCTGTTTCTTCTTTAGTTCATACTAATTTTACTTTAAAAGGAAACCAAGTTTCTCTTAATGATTTGAGATGTTATGCAACTTCTACTTATTCAGATGCAACTGGTGATACAATAAGAAGAATTGAGGTTTTGAATACAAATTTGGCTCCAGAAGTTTTCTTAAATAGTCCAAATAACTCTTATGCTTTTAATAATAGTCAAGTGACTTTAATCTATAATGTTAGTGATATTAATGATAATATTGCAAATACAACTCTTATTTTAAATGGAGAAGTTAATGAGACAAACTCCTCAGTTATTTTAAATAATCAATTAAATAATTTTAGTTTAACTCTTTCTGATGGTATTTATAATTGGACAGTTAATGCAACTGATGTTTTTGGTTTGACTGGGACAGATTCTAATATAAGGGTTTTTAAAGTAGATACCTCCCCCCCAAAAATTATTTTATATAATCCACAACAAAATCAGGATTTAAGTTCTACTTTTGTTAATTTTAATTTTACTACAATAGATAATTTAGATTCAAATTTAAGTTGCAATTTAACAGTTGATGGAGCGATTTTGGAGTCTAATTTTTCTGCTCTTAATTCAAGTTATACAAATTTAAGTAAAACTTTGAGTATAGGCAATCATAATTGGAGTGTAACTTGTTGGGATGATGTTGAGAACTCAAATACAAGCGAGACCAGGAATTTTTCAATAACAGATTCTCCACCAATAGTAAGTCAAATAACCCCTAATCTTAAATGGTTTAATTCAAGCAGTTTTGATTTGCAGTATAATGCAAGTGATAATAATGAAGTTGTAAATTGTTCTTTATATATAAATGGAAAATTTAATAGAACAAATTCAACTCCTATTGTGGAAGGAGAGATTAATAATTTTAGTATAACTGGCTTTTCTGATGCAGAATATAATTGGAGCGTATTATGTTTTGATGATGCTTCTCTTAATGCTTCTACAAACAATAGAACTTTTTATGTTGATACTCACAACCCAAGTGTTTCTTTAAATCTTCCTTCTGATTTATTTATTTCTTCTAAAGCAGATGTTAATTTTAATTTTACAGCAACAGATAATATGGCAGACAGTTTATCTTGTAATTTAACAATTGGCAATAATATTTTTCAGAATACTTCTATTTTTAATAATACTTTAACAAATGTTTTTGTAGAAAATCTAATTGATGGGGATTTTTTTTGGAATGTAACTTGTATTGATGAGGCAAATAATTCACAAACCAGTGTAACAAGGAAAATTACTATTGAGGAGCCCCCTATTGTTTATTTAAATACTTCAAATAATTCTTGGTTTTCTCCTGATTTAGATTTGCAATATACTCCTTTTGATAATACTAATTTTTCAAATTGTTCTTTATATTTAAATGGGGAATTTAATAGAACAAATGCAAGTGCTGTTGTTAATGGGAATTTAAATGAATTTATTGTAGAGAATTTAAATGATGGGGTTTATAATTGGACTGTAAAGTGTACTGATACTTATGGATTGGATTCTCCTGATACTGAAACACGTATTGCTTATTTGGATAATACCCCTCCTGTGATTAATTTAAGTGCTCCTTATAATGGAGAAGAGGTTTATACCTCACAAATTAATTTTAGTTTTAAGGCAATAGATAATCTTGCAGAAAATATGACTTGTAATTTAACAGTTGATGGAAGTGTTATAGATGCTAATTTTAATGTTTCTAATGCAACTTATTCTAATAGGACCAATAGTGTTTCACCAGGAAATCACACATGGAATGTAACATGTTGGGATGTTATGCAAAACAAAGGAGATAGTGTGACATGGAATTTCACAAATTTTCAAGCACCAAGTGTAACTTTGGACCAACCTGATAATAATAGTTGGGTAAATACTACTTCTTTGCAATTATCTTATGAAGTATATGATACTGATGATAATTTAGACAATTGTTCTCTTTATTTTGATGGAGTTTTAGACCAAGTTAATAATAGTCCAAAAAATGGCGAGCTTAATTATTTTACAAAAACTTCTACACAAGGAGAGCATAATTGGAGTGTAAGTTGTGCTGATACAGGAGGTTTAATTGGTAATTCAGAATTATTTTATTTAAATATAGATACACAAGAGCCAAGTGTTATTTTAAATTCCCCTGCTGATGATGAGATTGTAACATGGAATGAAATTAATTTTAATTTTACTGCAACAGATAATTTGGATTCAAATTTAAATTGTTCTTTAATTATAGATAATTTTCCTGAAGTTGAAAATATAGATGCTTTAAATAATACTCCTGCTGTTGAATCTGTTCAAAGAAATGATGGAGATTACTTATGGTATGTGAGTTGCAAGGATAATGCAAATAATATGCATAATAGTTCTGTAAGAAATGTAAGTGTAGTTGCCCCTCCAAATGTTATTTTAAATTGGCCTAATAATAATTATAGAACTAAAAGTGCATCAATAAGTTTTAATTATACCCCCCAAGATGCAATTGGTTTGCTGCGTTGTGATTTATATTTGGATGATGTTTTGAACAGCACTGATGATGACATAGAAAAAAATCTCCCTAATTTTTTTGATGTTGATGGGATTGCAGAAGGAAAACATAACTGGACTGTTGAATGTACTGATTCAGATTCAAATACTTTCAAACCAGAAGACAGGAATTTTTATAGAGATTTATCCCCCCCTTCTATTGATTTAATACAAATAGATAATGATTCTTCAGTTGATTTTAATGAAGAAAAAATGTATTTTACATGGAATGCAACTGATGCTTTAGATGATATGCTTCAATGTGACTTTTATATTGATGGGGAGGTAAAAGTAAATGATAAATGGGTAAGTTCAGGAATTGCTCATACAGAACAAATCTATACTTCTGATATTGGACAAGGATATCATAATTGGAGTGTAACTTGTTGGGATGAGTTAGCAAATACAAATACAAGTGAAACAAGGTGGTTTAATTTAACTTATCCTGATTTTCTTCTTAATGAAACTTCTATTTATTTTAATAATACTTCTCCAAAAGAAAATGAAGCTGTTTTAATTACTACTCAGGTTTTTAATCTTGAAGATGCAGATTCTAAGAATGTTGCAGTAAAGTTTTATGATGGAAATCCTGATGATGGGGGAAGGGAGATTGGAAGTGGAGATGTTATTAATATAAGTGCATTTTCTTTTGAGAATGCTTCAGTTGTCTGGACTGCAGATTTAGGAACATCTGAAATCTATGTTATAGTTGATCCTCCTTTGGCAACTAATGGAAGTTTTAATGAGACTAATGAATCCAATAATGAAATTAGCTCAAATATTAGTGTTAGTGCTTGGAGTATTTTTTATGGAGATATTTCTAAGGAATCAAGATTGGTTTTGGCTAATTCTGAAAGTAAAGAAGTATTAGCTTGGAATTCAAGTAATTTTAATACAGGCAATGTTTATGTTACTGATTCTGAATCTTCTATAAACTGGGCTGATTTGCAGGCAATTGGAAAGACAAAACAGGGCACTTTTTCTTCTCAAGATTTTCAAGAAATCGATGAATTGCTTAATATGACTAATTTTAATGATTCAGTTTATAATGTTTTTACAAATTCAGGAACTCCAAAAAAACAGGAGGACTTTACATGCTTTAATAAAAAAATAAATGATGTTCCTGTTGTTAATTCTACAAATAATACAAATTTTATTACAGGAATTTTATGGGATACCACTGATAGTTCAAATAATGAATATGACTCTTCTGATAAAGAAGATTTAATTTTTGTTTCTAAAATTAATAAAAATGCTCAGGGAAAATATGGAATATATGATTATGAAATAAGAGTTCCTGCTAATCTAAGAAAGTATTACACTACTGATTCTTCAAGTTCTGTTTTTTATGTAGAAATTTCTTAATTTCCTTTTTTATAGATAGTCTTTCCTAATTTAAAAGATTCCTCAAAATTTGATAATTTTTTAAATTGCAGGGTTTTTAATTCAGCAAAAGAAATTTTAAATTTATATTTCTTTTTAATTTCTTCAGTTATTTTTTCAATTCTTTCTGAAGGTATGAAATCTCCTATTAAAATTAATTTTACACCATCTTTTGATTTGGAGTTTAAAATAATTTGTTCTACTCTTCCCATTGCTTTTATTACCTCTATGAATTTTTTTAAGGGTTCTTCAATTGTAGAAGATATATTAAATCCAAGAGATTTTAGAATTTTTTGAATTTCTGGTTTATCTGTTAATTGATAATATTTTGTTCTTCCAATTATTTTTTGAGAAATAATCCCTGTTTTAAGTAGTTTTTTTAATATTCTAAAATTAGAGGAAATATTAACTCCTGATTCTTTTGCTAATTCTGTTAAATAAAATTTTTTCTCAGGATTTTTTGTAAATACTTTTAATATGTTAATAATTTTTTCATCAATTAAATGTTTTAATAAATCTTTTTCCTGCATAATATTATTATGGTTTCTTTGTTTTTAAATCTTTTTAATTATGAAATTTCTTTTTATTTTTAAAAATGCATTTTTTTTCTACTGAAAATCTTTTTTATTTTTGAAAATTTTTTATATGGTTTTTTTAGAAATTTTAGAAGGTTTTATTTATTGAAAAGATTTTTCTTTTTTGTTAAATGATTTCAATTGCGAAACCTTTATAAATAGTATTTTCTATAAAGGAGTAATTAAATTAAAAGAGGTAAAAGTGATAAGCTATAAAAGTGTATTGGCTATTGTTATGGTTGTTTTTATGGCCAGTTTTGCATTGGCAGTTCAGCCTTCTGGTGCAACTTTAACACCAGGAGATTCATCACATGCTCCTGCTGATTCACCAACTTCTAATGATGCTTTGGCTGGGAATGTAACTGAGTTAACTGTTTTTGGTTACACAAATACTCAGTCCTGGCAAGGTTATTTTGGAAATGTTACTGGTGTAATTCAATTAGCAGATTCTTCAGATAATGTGATGTATAACTGGTCTCTTGCACATCCAGAGGGTGAAATTTATGCATCAACAAGCAATTCAATTACTTGGTCTTCAATTGCTTGCATGGGAGATACCTCATCTTTAGAATCTTCTTTTAATATTGCAAGTGATGATGTTGATGGTATTAATGAGACCTTTAATAGAAAAGACCATGTAGAATTTTATACAAACAACATACATTTTGCTGCTGGAACCTGCAATAATACAAAAGTATATGACAACACTGGGACAGGTGCTTTTGATGAAGTTCTTTTAACTGATGGAACTAATGCAGTTTTTGCATCTTTATTG
>CAZBAB010000039.1:0-5540 GCA_964489815.1 Candidatus Woesearchaeota archaeon
AACATCTCTTTTCTTAAATCTATGAACAATAACATCGCTTTGGTTTTTTTTCCAATCTCTGCTATATGCAGCACAAAAAATTGCAGCTTCTTTAATTGAACCTCTTTTTGGTTTGCCTTTTATATTAACAAAAGGACTTCCTGCTAAAGCAGTATGAAAAATCTCTTCTTCTGGTTTGGCTTGAGCAATAAGTTCTTCATTATTAGAAGCGTTTTTTCCTGCGAAAATTAAGCTTCCTGTTTTACTTAAATACTCTCTGAATTTTGCCATATTAACTTAAAAAAAGATTTAGTTTTAAATTTATTGGATTACATCCATTTATCAAGGGCTTTCTTTAATTCTTTATGTGTTTGAGCATATTTCTTTAAGGGAATTTTTTTAAGTGTAGCATCAACTGCTTGTCTCATTGCCATTGCACCTTTTCTTGTTCCATCTGGATGACCATGAATTCCCCCTCCTGCTTGAATAACAATATCCTTTCCCATAAAGCCAATTATTTTATCTACTATCCCTGGATGAACCCCTCCTGAAGCAACTCCAAAAACTGGTTTTACTTTAAACCATTTTTGGCTTAAATTTTCTTTAGTTTGTTTTGTAAATTGTTGTTCCATTTCTTTTTCAATATGTAAAACTATATCTTTTCCTCCTGCCATTTTTCCATAAGCAGTTCCAATATGAAGAGTATCAACACCAATCATTCTTGCTAATTGAGCAATTACTTCCATTTTCATCCCATGGTTTGATGTCCTATCAAACATTGCATGTCCTGCTCTATGAGCATGAATTGGAAGTTTTGTAATTTTTCTTGCAAGTTGCAGTGCACTCCACCCCAAAGTTAAAATATCGAGCATAATATAATTTCCACCATGTTTTTCAACAAATTTAATTCTTTTAATCATCTCATCTGCAGGAGCAGTACAATTAACTAAATAGATTTTTTTTTGCCCAGTTTCTTTCTCAGCCTTTTTGCACATTTTAATTGTTTCAAGAAATCTCTTATAAAAATTATTAAATTTCTGTGATGTTAAATTTTCATCATCTTTGACAATATCACATCCTCCAATCCAAGATTCATAAGCAACTTTTGCATGTTCTTTTTCATTGAGCCCAACTTTTGGTTTTACAATTGTTCCAATTAAAGGTCTATTATAAACTCCTAAATATTTTCTTATGCCTTTAATTCCAAATCTCGGGCCTTGGAAACTCTTTAGCATTTTTCTAGGAATTCTAATATCCTCCCATAAAATTCCTTTTACACATTTCATTCCATAAATATTTCCTCCAACAGAAGATAAAATTTCAGGCAAATTTCCCAATTCAAATAATTCAATTGGATAAGCAATTCTGCATCTTAGATTTTTTTTATCAAGATAATAAACCTTTGGTGTTATTTTTTTCTGGGTTTTTTTATTAACTGTTGTTAAATCAGTCCAAGTTCCTACAGAACTCTCACCAGCAGTAATTGAACAAACCTCTCTAAAACTATAACCTTTTGCAGGAGTAATCTTGAATTGGCAAATCAAATCAGTTGCCTTTGGCTTATACTTTAAATCTACAAAATTATCATAATGTATTTTTACCATCTTATTTGAAATAAAGAAGTTTTATACCTTTTTAAATTTTAATATTAAATTTTTTATTATAGTTGTTGGGTGTTTTCATCTTTTTTTATGATTTTTATGCCTAAGCAAAAAATTATATAGGCAGAGATAATTAGGGTTTTGTGTCATTTTTTTATTATTTTTGGACCTTGTTTAAAATCCAGAATATCATAACCTTTCTTTCTTATTATTTCTCTTAATGTATCTGATTTTTTCCAATCTTTTTTTTCACGCGCAATTTCTCGTTCTTTCACTATCTTCAATATATCAGTAGGGATTTTAATTTTTTCTTTTTTTAATAATTCAAGCCCAAAAACCTCGTCGATTTTTTCAATAGTTTTTTTTCTTCCTTTTGCTTTATTGTCGCGAATAAGTTTCCATAGAACATTCAATGCTCCTGCAGTATTTAAGTCATCATCCATTTTTTTCTTGAATTCCTTGAGATATTTTTCATTTACTTTACCATCATCTTTTAAATTTAGACACAAATTTTTTAATCTTTCAAGAGAAGTTTTTGCTTCACTTAGTTTTTCTTCTGAAAAATCAATTGGTTTTCTATAATGATTATTAATTACAAAATATCTTATTACCAAGCCAGAAAATTTTTTTAGAATTTCTTTAATTGTTTTGAAATTCCCAAGAGATTTAGACATTTTTTCTTTATTAACATTCACCATGCCATTATGCACCCAATAATTAACGAATTTTTTTCCATAGCCTGCTTCTGCTTGTGCAATTTCATCTTCATGGTGCGGAAAGATTAAATCCTGCCCTCCAGCATGAATATCAACAGGCAATCCCAATATAGCATAATTCATTGCAGAACATTCAATATGCCATCCTGGGCGACCCTTCCCCCAAGGTGAATCCCAGCTCGGCTCACCTTTTTTTGAAAACTTCCACAAAACAAAATCTTTTTCATCTCTCTTGCCTGTCCCTTTATTCTTGCTTCTTAATTTTCTTTTACTTTTTAATTCATTTAAGTCAATTCCAGATAACTTTCCATAATCTTTGAATTTTGAAACATCATAATAAACACCATCTTCCTCAATAATATATGTATAACCTTTTTTTTCTAATCTTTTTATTAAATCAATCATTTCCTTAATGTATTCTGTTGCTTTTGGTTGAATGTCTGGCTTTTTAATTCCAAGAGCAGCATAATCTTCCATATGTTCTTTTAGATTTTTTTCACTAAGTTCTTTAATAGAAATTTTCATTTCATTTGCTCTTTCAATAATTTTATCTTCAATGTCAGTTATGTTTGAAACAAAAGTAACTTTATACCCAAGAAATTCTAAATACTTTCTTAATATATCAAAGCTAATTTGATTTCTTGCATGTCCAAGATGGGGAACTCCATTAACAGTAGGTCCGCATAAATACATCTTGACCTTGCCTTTATGAACTGGTTTAAAGATTTCTTTTTTCTTTGTTAATGTATTATAAAGCTTTAAAACCATAAATAATCAGAGAAATTAGAATTTAAAAGTTTATTTAATTTTAACATCAAAGAAAATTGTTGGAGAATATTGTTTTCCATCTCCTTTTTTTACATCAATCCCATACCTTATATCACAAAGAGGAGCTGTTTCTGGAATATTAAATCTAACAAAAACTGGGGGATCCATAGTGCTTCCAGAGGGGAGAGTTGCTTGCCCTGATTTTCCTAAAGTAATAAAGCTGTTTGCTTGTTCTAAAGTAATACTGCAATCAGATGCAATTTCTTTTGCTGAAACAGTATAAGAAAAAGTAGTTTCATTTTTTTCAACATTTTTAATAGAAAATCCAATTCCTTTTGCTGAATCTCCTTTTTTTAATTCAATTTCTCTTGAAACAGGATATACTACAATTTTTGTTCCACTAGTAAATAACTCATTCATTTTAGTTTGAATTGCTTGATCTATTCCTGTAAGGGCTTTTTCTCCTGAACCTTTTACTTTATTGACAAAAAAGAGTAATACAATCAAGATAGCAACCATTAGAACAATTGTAACAATTGTCCCCATAGTCATTTGAATTGCCCCTTTTTTATTTGAGTTTTTTAATTTCATTTTTGTATTAGACCATATGATAAGACTATTAAAGCAATAATACTGAGTACAAAAATAATTATTCCAAGAATAAGCCCTATTTTATTTAATGTTTTTGCTTTGTTATAAAGTGGATTTTTTTTATCTTTATTTAATTTAAGTCCAATGATTCCTAACACAATTCCTGTAATTCCATAACTTCCAAGAACTGCAAAAACTATACTTAATATTCCAAGTATATAACTAATAAGAGTTGAATCTTGTTTTTTCATCACCATCTTATTTTTTTTAAGATTTTTCTTTTTATAAATCTTTTTATAGGGAGGTCCCCGGGAGTCGAAAGAGGAATTTTATTCCTCATTAGCACCTGAATAAATTCAGGCACTAACCCAAGGGTTCGCAATGGGGTCCCCGGGAGTCGAACCCGGGACACCATGATCTTCAGTCATGTGCTCTCCCGCTGAGCTAGGACCCCATACAAATAATTAATTAAATTTACTTTTAAATCTTCCTTTAATTAAAGAGTGCCTTTGAATTTTTAATAATAATCTCTGGATGAAGAAGCAATATTCTTAAAAAAAGAAAAGATACTCCCTTATCAAGGTTATGAAAAAAATATAATCTGTTATTTCCTCTATAAAATTATACAGATAGATTAAGGTTATGATGATTATTACTCCTTGACAGATAGCAAGTGCGCTAGAGATATTAAAATTTGATCCTTTACCCAATAAAGACTTATAAATCTCTTTTTCATCTTTTTTTTGAATTTTGTATTTGCTGTACCAATTTTTCAATAATTAGATAGAAAAATATAGAGTTAAGCCAAACTAAAATGACTATTAAATTTATTCCTTTTATATAGGAAATATAAATCTAACTAAGAGGGATTATTAAAAATAATTTTTTGTCTGTGAAATTTATCATAATTATTTTATTATTTTTTATTTTCTTAAACATTTATATAAAAGTGTAAGTTGGGAATAGGCCACCTTCTGTCTTTTCTCGCGAACGAATGAAAAGTGTTAACATTCAACTAAGCAGGTTTAACCCTTGCACCAGCCAAGATGCTCGTTTCATCAAATCTTGTCAATCCTTGTTCCACGCAAGTTTCATAACTCATGACAAGCTGTGCCGTTTCTGTACCAGAGCTCTGTTTCACAACAGTCGGGATTTCCCCGATGGCTTTTTATGGTGGGCGGACCTTCCTAAGAAATCAATTTTGATATATTCAAAATTTGGCAACCCAATGCCTGATTTCCTAAGTTAACTACCCAACTTACAAGAATATTCACAAATTAAGATTTTTAAGACTTTCTATTATAAAATAAACCAGACCAAGATTAATCCAATCCCAGCACCAAATAAACATCCAGTCATTTTGCCAAGAGAACTTGAAAGTGCAGTTCGTTTATTGTTTACTTTATCTTTTCGTTGTTGTTCAGCGACATATCCTTCAAAAAGCCCTCCAATCCCATCTGTAATTGTATTTCCTGCAGCCCCACCAATAATTGCCCCAGCCACACCTGCAAAATTTGCACCAAATACTGCAGCAAAAACTAAAATTCCATTGTCAATTGCACCAAAAATAACATCAGGATAAATTGCTTTGATATTAATTTTAAAAAATTTTAGAATAATTAAATTAATTACTCCTAATCCTAAAAACAAAAAACCAATTAATTTTTTATCAAACACAAAATAAGAGCTAACTGCAATAATTAAGATAGATAAAGATATGAAACTAAAGAATGCTTTTACAAAACTTGTTTTCAAAACCATTTTAAATAAAGTGAATATATCTTTAAGAATATTTTGGATAGTTTTAAAATAAAAGGAGTAGTAGAAAACAATTTGGAAACCATAAACTATAAATGACGCTTTTAGTAATTCTATGCTGAAATTC
>CAZBAB010000040.1:0-5232 GCA_964489815.1 Candidatus Woesearchaeota archaeon
TGTGTCTTATAATTACTCTACTAGAATATTTAATTTTACATTGCCTTCAATGAGCGAACATACTATTTTAATTAATTCAACAGAAATAGAAGAGCAAGAAGATAATTCCTCTGAAAACCAACAACAGCAGGAAGAGGAGAACACAGCTGTATCAGGTTCAGGATTAAAAGATATGCAAATAATTCCTCCTAATAAAACTACTTATTACAAAGGAGAGAAAATAATTTTTCCTTTAGAAATAAAAAATACAGGATACTATCATTTTTACAATCTTAATGTAAGTTTAATTCTCCCTGAAAATTGGACTTCTGATTCAAAGAATTTTTCCACACTTTTTGTTGGTAAAAAACAAATATTTAATTTAACTATAAATCCAGATGAAAATGCTTTGGGAGAATACAATATAACAATAAATGCTTCTGCAAGAAATTTTGAGAAATTAAAATATGTAATTTTAACAATAAAAGAAAAAGAAACACAAAAAATAAAAAATACCCCTCCAGCTTCGAATTCTTCTTTTCTTTCTAATGTTTTACAAAAATTAAAAGAGAACTATGTTCTTGTTATAATAGTCGTGATTATTATTTTATTGTTTATCTTTTTCAAGTTCTTTAAAAAATCATAAAATTCCTATTGTGTAGTAATAGTGGCTATGAAAAAAGAAGTTATTATTTTTTTTCAATACTTTTAAGAAAATTTCTTATAAATTTCTCATTTTCTTCTGAATTTTTGTATTGTGTAATTGTAAAGAAAGTAATTCCATTATGCTTGTGTTTTTGAGTTTTTATTTCTGAAGTGAGAGCCTCTGCAATTTCTTCACCAAGAATGATTTTATTTCTTGAATATATAGATATCTTCTTTAAAAAAGCAAATGAATTCTTAATACTCATGAATTTTAGAACATGGTTTTCTAATTTTGAGATAATTTCTCCATTATTTATAGAAATTCCAAAATCTATTCTTTGCTTGAATAATTTATTGTGGTTTTCTAATATTTCTTTTAATTTTCTTGCTAATTCAAGAGCATTTTTTTCATTCTTAAATGTTTTTGTTCTTAAAGCTGAAAATATAAAGAAGAAATTATCTTGGTTTTCATAAATAAAAGTTTTGTATTCAGATGCTAAATCTGAAATTTTTTTCATTGTTTCTTGAACTGCAAGTTTGTTTTTTTTCAAATCCTTGAGATTTTTTATTTTAAGACAAAGAAGGGTTGCTTTTTGTTTCTCTCCTGTTATTGAAAGGGAAATTTCTGCCTTTTTATTTGTTAAATCCAAAATTCCTTCTTCTTTTTTTATGGGCTCTTGTTTTTTTACTCTTGATTTTTTTCTTATATATCCAAAAAAACTTCTTTTATATCCTTTTTTAAAAAGAATAAATCCCATATATCCAAGGATGAGAATTATAAAAATCCATACAACAGGAAATTTCATTAAACTTAAAAGATTTTTCTTCATTTCTTTGACACCAATTACATTTCCAGTTAAAAGCATTTCTTTTGATGCTTGTTTTTCTCCTTCATTAATTATTTGGACAAGATATTTTCCATTTGGAGCTGTTAATTTAAATTTCTGGGTTTTACCCACATCAATGCATAAATCTAAATTAACTGATTGATTTCCAATTTTAATTAAAAGAGATTTATTGCAATACTTTACATTCCCTGTGTTAGTTATGAAAACAGAGTTATTTGCTAAATCTATTTTTATCTTTGGATATTCTAAAATTGTTAAATTTTGATGCTGTGTAAATTTAGAGTTTTTTGCAATAATGCTAAAGTTTTCTGGTTTTTGATTCTTCTTTATTTTAAATTTAAATGTTTTATCTGTATTAATTTTTTTTTCTTCTAATTTTTTTTGTTCAGAATCAATGATTTTTATAATAACTTGTGATGGGATATTTACTCCAGTTTGGTCATGCAAAATTGATTTTATTTCTATCTCTTCTCCAGGTTTTGCTTGTTTTGGTGCAATAATCTCAAGATTTTTTGGAATTTGATTTATAATAAACTCCTGTGTTGCAATTCCTTGATTTGTGATTACTCCTGAACTATCCTGCTCATAGGCTGTGATTTTTGCATTATAATTTCCTGCTTTTAAATTTTGTGCAAGTGTTTTATTAATTTTAAAATATCCCTTTGTTATTGGAGCCAATTGGGATGTTTGAGAGTTGTTTCCTTCCCCAAATTCAAGCTTAGCAAATCCTTCTACTGCACTTCCACTTTCTTTTAATGCATGTCCTTCAATAATTAAATTTTCACCAGGATTTAATTTTGTTTTTTGCACATTAGAATCAATATTTATTAAAGTAGAAATTCTAAACTCATTTGTTAAGACAGGATTTTCATTTGCGAGATTGACTTTTATTTTACAAAGTCCTTTTAAGTCTCCTATAACCTCTTTTTCTAAAACCAGTTTTGGAGCAGGAGATAATTTTATTTCTTCACCATATTTCAAGCTAATTCCATTTTTATAAAAATTTTTTTCTATTCCCCCGCATATAAGAGTCATCTCTAAACTTCCTTTTATATTTGTAAGTGCTTTTATTAAGATAGGTATAGAAACTGAATCACCAAGATTATAAATTTTATTTGGCTGTTGTTCAATAATTATTTGTGCAGAAAGCAAGTGTAAAGAGACAAATACCATTAATGTTAAGATTAATATTTTTCTCATCCTATAAATTAGAAGATTATATTTATAAATATTCTTATAAAATCAAATTAAATAATTTTTGCAAGGAAAGGAATTGAATTGTAAATATTAAAGATTTAAAATTTACTGCTTTTGTTTTTTATTACTGATTCTTGTATCTAATATATTAAACCAAGACCATTTGTGACATTTTGGACATTGAATATATCTCTTCTTTCCCCATCTTATACTTGTAAAAGATGCAAAAGGAATCCATTTATATAAAAATTCATAGCCACATTTAGGGCATTTTAATTTACTCTTCATAATTTTAATTTAAATTTCCAAATATAAAAACATTGTGATTCTATTAAAGATAGGAATTTTTAAGAAACTTCAAAATTTTAATTTTGCTTCTCTAAACAATCTTTGGTATAAAATTAATTAAATACCTATAAGATTCCAAAGAAGAACAAGATATTGTTTTTTAATAGCTATTTTATATGCACCATATCCTAACCACATTAAGCCAATAAGAAAAGTTATCCAACTGCCTAAATTTATTAAACTTCTAGTTAAAGCAGAAGCAATAATTATATCTGTTATTTTTTTAGCATTTAGATTAACTTTTAAAAGATTAAATCGTGCTACCATTTTATCTCTTTTTTTTTGTTTTGTCCACCTCTGTAACTTTAAAAATAATCTACCCTTTATAAAGGTTCGCTTTTTTGTTACTGGCGAGTTAGTAATATTATAAACATTTAAAGATATATATTTTATGAAAAATCAAAAGTTTATGATATTATTAATATTCAGCTGAAACAAAATTAAAGGTTGGTGAGATTTATTATAAATTAAAAATAAAAAAGAAATATAGAAACATGATGATTTTATTTTTTGTTTGATAAGAATGTTTTATACTTTTTCATAATATTCTTTAAGTATATTTTTAGAAGCAATTTTTAAGATTTATAATATTCAATACTTTTAAAAAACTCAATGATTTAATCTCTCTATGAGAAAAAAGAGCACTAATGTCACTCCCTATGATGTTAAGGGAAATGTAAATTATGATAAATTGATAAAAGAGTTTGGAGTTAAAAGAATCGATGATAAATTACTAAAAAGAATTGAAAAAATTACTGGTGAAATCCACCCTTATTTGAGGAGGGGGATTTTTTTTGCACATCGTGATTTAGAAGAATGCTTAGATGAATATGAAAAAGGCAAAAAGTTTTTTATATACACTGGTTGCGGTCCTTCTGGACCAATTCATCTAGGACACATTGGAATTTGGAGATTTGCCAAATGGTTGCAGGATAAATTTGATGTTGAATTATGGTTTCAGTTCACAGATGATGAAAAATTTTTATATAAAAACCAAAGTTATGAAGAAATCCAGAAATGGACACATGAAAATATGCTGGATGTAATTGCTCTTGGGTTTAATCCAAAAAAAACACATTTTTTAATTGACACAAAGCATGCTGGAATAATGTATCCTGAAGCAATCAAGGTTGCAAAAAAAATCACTTTTTCAACTATAAAAGCTGCGTTTGGATTTAAGGATTCTAATAATATTGGAAGTATTTTTTATACTGCAATGCAAACAGTTCCTGTGTTTTTGCCAAACCTCCTAAAAAAAGAAGATAGAAAATGTTTAATTCCTTTGGGTATTGACCAAGACCCGCATTTTAGAATTAGCAGAGATGTTGTTGAAAAATTAGGACATAAAAAACCCTCAATTATTCATGGAAAATTCATGCCTGCCTTAGTTGGATTAAATAATAAAATGTCAAGTTCTGACCCTGAAAAAGCAATTTTAATGACTGATTCACCTGAGCAGGTTAAAAGAAAAATTAACAAGCATGCTTTTAGTGGGGGCAAAGATACAATTGAAGAACATAGAAAATATGGTGGGAATGTTGATGTTGATATTGCATGTCAATGGCTAAAATACTTTGAAGATGACGATGATAAATTACAAGAGATTTATGATAAATATTCTAAAGGTGAATTATTGTCTGGAGAAGTTAAAAAAATTTTAATTGACAAGATAAATAAATTTTTAGCTGAACACCAAAAAAGGCGTGCTGTTGCAGAAAAAAAGATTAAGGATTTTTTATGGAAGGGGTAAGGTTTTGGGAGGTGTAAGGAAATTTTTAAAAAGTTTTCAGTATAGTTAAATTTTCCTAATTTTCTTTTTATAAAAAATTTATAGTCAAATAAAAATTAATTTTAAAATGTCAAGAAAAACAAAAAGGGATTTAAAAAAAGAATATAATTATTTAAGTATAATTGCAATAATAGTCTTGTGGTTTTTTTTATTTTCTTGGATATTTTATGAGGGGTCAATTAATGCAGGTATGTGGAAAAAATGGCAAGGCTTAGAAATTGTGATTCCTATTATGATTTCTTTTTTTATTTCATTAATTATAGTGTTACTAATATATTTAATTTTGCGATTTCTTAAAAAATTAATTATGAATTCAAAAAGGAAAAAATAAAGATTTTTTTAATTTTAGATAATCTTATTTTATTTTCTTTTAGATTTTAGAAGTAAAAATTTATTAATTTAATAAAACTAAACTTAAAAGGTTTT
>CAZBAB010000041.1:0-5226 GCA_964489815.1 Candidatus Woesearchaeota archaeon
TAACATTTGTAGGAATTGATAAAAACCATCCATTATCTAAGATTCTTTTAACAAGCTTCATATTTCCAGAGAAACAATGCATAATAATTTTTTTATAATTAAACTCTTCTAAAAAATCAATTGCAATTTTTTCAGTTTTTCTTGAATGGACAACAATAGGCAGATTTAATTCTTTTGCTAATTCTATAAATTTTTTAAAAACTTTTTTTTGCTTTTCTAAATTATCTGATTCATATAAATCCAACCCAACTTCCCCAATACCAAAGATTCTCTGTTTGTTTTTCTTAATGAATTTAATTTCAGAATTAATCTCAGAATCACTCATTTTAAGCCCGTATTTTGGATAAATTCCTAAACATATTTGAAGCTCTGAGTGTTTTTCTTTAATTCTTAAAACTTTTCTATTAGAATTTGCATCAAGTCCAGCACTTACAATTATAACATTTTTTTCTTTAGCTTTTTTAATGCAGTCCTCAGACTTTCTACATAAGTCAATATGAGAGTGTATATCAATATATTTCATTTTTAATATGGGTGCGGAGAGAATCGAACTCCCAGCTGTCGGTCTGGAGCCGACTATTTTGCCATTAAACTACGCACCCTTAATTTTCACAAGAAATCTTTATTTTAAAGAGTTTCTGTCTAGTTTTTTTATTTCTTCTATTTCTTCATTAGAGATAGCACATCCCTTAAATTTTAAACTATAAAGAAGAGCATCTAATATATTTTTTTCTTGAGCCCATCTAATCAACTTTTTCTTATAAGCAACATAAATTAATTCAGAGGATCTAATAAATTTAAATTCTTTAAAATGAAAATAATTTTCTTGATTTTCTTTTATTGGAATTTTTAATTTTTTTTGCAAAAGTTCTTTTAAGTTTTCTGGTTTTTCACATAATACTCTTGTGGTTCTTTCATCAACTGCAATAATATTTTTAATGTTTTTTTTATTTAATATTTTGCTTAATGCCAAACAAGAAGCTTCTCCAAGGTCAATTATGTGGATGTTTTTACCTTTGCCTTCAAAGGTGGTATTTGCAATGCTCATTAAAACATCTGTCTTTTTTGATATTTCAGAATCTTCTATTCCTAAAACCACAGGTTTTTCTAAAATTTTTTCTTCCAAGAGTTTTTTGAGTTTTATTGCTTCAAGTTCAAATCTTTTTATTTTCAATGGCCTGTTAATTGTTTCGTCAATTACTTCTTTTGTAACAATAAATTCTCCCATGAAGATTTTTTTTAAATTTTTTAGTTCTTCTAAAAGTCCGTTCATTGCAAGTGTTATAAGAGTGCTTGAATCAAAAATTATTACTTTATTTATCATTTAAACATTTCAAGAGCTAATTTAATTCTGTTTTTTATGTTCAGGGTTTTTCCTAATTTAACATCTGCTATTCCTGTTTGGCCTGCATAATTTGAGAGTTCCCATAAAGTTATTCCCAATAATTTCGCAGTTTTTTCAAGGGAAATTCCATGCTCATAAATTCTTGATGCTTTGTTTATAGAAGCTTTGTGTAAAACTTCTTCAATATACCTCCTCATTTTCCCAGAGATTTTTCCAGTATTTTTTCTTAATTTTTCAAGGGTTAAAGAGAATTTTTTTAAATTATCTTTTTTAAGAGAATCAATAATTATATCAATTTCTAAAAGAAGGTTTCTATAAAATTTATTCCATTCTGGTTTTTGCCTGTAATCATTTCTTTCTAAAATTTTTCCAATTGCGTAAATAATGACTGCGATTGTAATGCTTTCTGCATCTTGATTAATTGATGCACTATGAATTGTTTGGTTGCTGAGGATTTTTAATTTTATTAAATCTTGTTTTTCTATTGCTTTTTTTGTTTCAAGGAAAGTTTTAAGCCAGTGTTCTTTTTCAATCATATCTTATAAAATATTTTTAGCTTAATAAACCTTAACTTTTTATATGTAGGTATTTTAATTTATGCATGAGGGAAGTTTTATTAGATACAAATTTTATTATTGCATGCCTTAAGCAAAAAATTGATTTTATTGAAGAATTTAATTTACTTGGATATAAAGTCCTTATTCCTGAACAGGTTATAAATGAGCTAAAGAGAAACAAGCAAGAGTTAGCCTTAAATTTTCTTGAAAAGCAAAAAAATTTTTTTAGAACGATTGATATTGGTAAAGGGCATGTTGATAAGAAAATAATTCAATATTCTAAGAAAAATCCAGAGATAGTTGTTGCAACTCTTGATAAAGAACTTAAGAATTCTCTTAAAAATAAAAAAGCAATTATAAGGGAGAAAAAAAGAATAATAATTCTTTAACCAGAATACTTAGAGAACAGGAGTGGTTTTTAATTAATTAAATTAACTAAAATTTATTTTTAATAATCCTTTAAGAAAGTTTTTTAAAGCAAATTTTACTATCTTTTTCATGTTCTATTTAACAGAGGTTGAAGATTATGTAAGAGTAGAGCCAAAGTTATTTGGTTTGCCAACAGCTGAAGCTGTGGATAAGCAGTTGCGAGAGACCTATACAGATTATTATTATAAAGAACTTGGAAAGGTAGTTGCAGTAATTGAGATTTTAAATGTTGAAGAAGGGGTAATCATTCCAGGTGATGGTGCAGCTTATTATAAATCTACTTTTAAGCTTTTGGTTTGGAAACCTGAATTACAGGAATTAGTTTATGGAGTTATTTCAGAAATTACTAATTTTGGAGCCTTTATAAGCATGGGTGCAATGCAGGGAATGATTCATATCTCCCAAACAATGGATGATTATGTTAGTTTTTCAAAATCCAATTCTTTACTTGGAAAAACATCTAAAAGAAGTTTAAAGCAAGGAGATTTATGCCTTGCCAGAGTTGTTGCAATATCTCATAAAAAAGGAGAGCCCAAAATAGGTTTGACAATGCGACAACCTGGTTTAGGAAAATTAGATTGGATAAAAGAGGATAAATTAAAAAAATTAAATGAAGAGAAAAAAGCAGCTAAACTTGCAGAGAAAGCAGCAGAAAAATCTTCAAAGAAAACTAAAAAATAATGGCAAAAGAAAAAGCTTGTAAAATATGTAAGACAATTTATGAAGAAGGAAATAAATGTCCAAATTGTGGAGCAAAAGAATTTACAGAATCTTTTAAAGGAAAGATTTACATAGCAGACCCTGAAAAATCTGAGATTGCAAAAAAATTAAATATAAAATCTAAAGGCGAATTTGCAATAAAGATATGATGGAGAATTATAATCTTCTTAATAATTTTGAAAATGCTTTGTTTAATAGGCGGGAAATAAAATTTAGTGTAACTGCTAAGTCTACTCCCAATCATGAAGAGATTGAAAAATTTATTTCTGAAAAGTTTAAACTTCCAGTTGAAAATATAAAATTAAAACAAATTAAAGGGGAATTTGGTTCTAATGTTTTTGTTATTAAGGCAAATTTATATTCTTCTATGGAGGATAAAGAGAATATTGAAAATAAAAAGAAATGGGAGATAGAGAAAGTTAAGAAGCTTCAGGAAGCAAAAAACTCAGAACAACTTACTGAGGATAAAAATAAAACTGAGGAAATTAAATCTAAATAAGAATATAAAGAATAATGCCAAAGAAAATTATAAAAAAAGGAAAAAAACCTCACAAGAATAAACCAACAAGTAAGAAATACACCAAATATAAAATTGAAGGTGATAAAATTATAAGGGCACGAACTTGTCCAAGGTGTGGGGCAGGAGTTTTTTTAATGGAAACCAAAGATAGATTTTATTGTGGAAAATGCCATTATACTGAATTTAAGAGCAAGATTGTTGAAGAAAAAAAGCAATGATTTCTTTATGTAAAAGGCAATGATTTAATCTAAGAAAAATAAACCAATTTTTTTAAAAACCCATATTAATTCATGAATATAAAACCCTAGGAGGTTCTTCAAATCTAAAGCAATTAGTAGATTTGAAGCCTCTCCTGGGGAAAAAGAGGTGATATATTTTATAATACATACACCTATTTAAACCTTTCGGTATGTTACTCTTAAAGAATGACAAGGGATACTTAGAATAGAGTGATAACTAATAGTTAGTAACTACTATTTTTTATATGGAATTATTAGGCACTACATAAAGTTATAAACTATTATTTCTTAATTTCTTTATGAAAAAAGAAGGTGTTAAATCAGTTAATCAAGACCAAATTCATAATTTATTATTTAATAGAGAAGTGGGGTGGCAGGAAATAATTTATGATTTAATAAACACAGAGCAACTTGACCCTTGGGATATTAATATTATTGTTTTAACAGACAAATTTTTAGAGAGATTACATGAAATGGAAGAAGCAGATTTTTTTGTTTCAAGCAAAGTTCTTTTGGCAGCTGCTCTTTTATTAAGAATAAAATCAGAATTTCTTTTAAACAAATATTTAAAAAGTATTGACGAGATTCTTTTTGGAAATAAAGAAAAAAAAGAATCAAAAGCATTTGAAAGAATTGAGCTTAATGAGGAAATTCCAAATCTTATTCCACGCAGTCCAATTCCTCGTATGAAAAGAGTAACATTACAAGAATTAATGGTGTCTTTAAACAAAGCAATTAAAACAGAAAATAGAAGAATAAAAAAAGAAATCATTAATAAAAATGCTTTAAGAGAAACTTCATTCTCAATGCCAAAAAGAAAAATAAGCATTAAGGATAAAATAAAACAAATTTATACACAGCTCTTTAATCATTTTAAGCAAAATAAAGAGCATACAATAATTACCTATACAGACTTTGTTAAAGGAGATAAAGAAGAAAAGATAATCTCATTTTATCCTCTCTTGCAATTAGAACACCAGCAAAAAATCTGGCTTGAACAAAAAGAACCTTTTGATGAAATTAATATATGGTTAAAGAAAAAATATTTAGAACATAACGGGGATCCTTTTGCAGACCTAAAACAAGAATTAAATGAAATAGAACAAGAAGGGGTTGAAAAAGGGAATTTTGATTAAGGGGTGTTAAGTGAAATAAATTTGGAATTCATAAAATAAGATACCAATATGAGAACTTTAAATAAAGCTATTAATTAGGTTAAATATAGTCTAAGAACACTATCTAGAAATCTTGTAGAACTTTACTTTTTCTTGATTTTTTCTATTCCTTTATTTTTTCTTTTCTTAATTCTTTTTGTTATTTTTTACACTCTTCTGCCTTTTTTTAGTTTTTCACTATGTCTTCTTTGCGCCTTAATCTCTTTCATTAAAATTTTATCTCCACTTTCTTTTGCTGCTT
>CAZBAB010000042.1:0-5222 GCA_964489815.1 Candidatus Woesearchaeota archaeon
CTTTCAAAAGTGCAGAGGTACAAATACCTTCATCATTTATATTTAAAAACATTTTACCTCTCTTATTTTATAAGAAGTTTTTATTTAAAAACCTTTCCATAAACTTTATTAATAATTTTTAGTTAATTTTGAAATGGATAAAAAATTAAAGAAGAAGATTTCTTTATTAGAACCCAGAGTTAGAAAACAAATAGAAGAATTATTTAAAAACATGAATAAATCCCTTTCTCTTTTATATGAGCTTGCAACAACAGACATAAAAACAGGCTTGTATAATGCAAAGTTTTTTGAAGCAACTTTTAAAATGGAATTTGAAAAAGCTCAAAGAGGGCAACAGAAACTTTCACTTATAATTATAGATATAGATTTTTTTAAGAAAATTAATGATACTTATGGGCATATTAAAGCAGATGAATTATTAGAGAAATTAGCAAATATTTTAAAAAAGTAAGTTAGAAAATCTGATATTGTAGCAAGGTTTGGAGGAGAAGAGTTTATTTTTCTTTTGCCAGAAACTTCTTTGTCAAAAGCAGAAAAATTTTCTTTAAGATTAAAAAAAGCAATAGATAATAATCACATTTTAAAGAAATATAATTTAACAGTCAGTGGAGGATTAACAGAATATAAAAAAGGAGATACTAAAAAGAAAATGAAAATACGAGCAGATAAAGCTCTTTATAAAGCTAAAAAAACAGGAAGGGATAAATTTGTTTCTTTGAGATAAGATTTTTAAGATAAAAGTAAAGCTTATAAGTTAGATATCACATAATCTTTTATTGCGCCTCGGTCGCATAGTGGTTATTGCACCGGATTGCTAGCAAGAAACCTTTGGTTCCTAGCTTTCACCTGAAGGTTCAGGCAAAAATCCGGGCCTTTCGGGGGTCGCAGGTTCGATTCCTGCCCGAGGCGTTTGTCTTTTTATAGTAACAACAGATAGAAAGCTTTAAATACCTTTTAATTTTATTTTTATTATGATAAGTGATAAATTATATTCAAAAGAGAAACCTAATTTAGAAAATAAATCTCTTTTCAAAGCAAAAGATTTGGGTTCATTAAATGAGGTAATAAACTATTTAGAAAAGAACAATCTTTCTGCTGATTTAGCTGGGAGCATTATAGACAATTTTTATAAAGGAAATATAAGGCATTATCAAGATATTGATCTTGCATTAAGAACAGAAGAAATAGAACCTTTTTCTGAAGATTTCAATAACTATGTTAATGTAATAAGGGATTTACTTTTAGCAAGTAGAAATAAGAAAAATCTAAATAATTGGACAGTTGAAGATTTAACAAAGCAATTTCCTTTGTATGTTGGATTAACTATTGAATATAGATTCAAAATAAGGGATTCAAAAACTAACACAGAAATAGATTTAACTTTTGGTAAGAAAAATGAAGACTATCTGAAGAATTTTGAGACAAATAAGAATCTTCTGTCTTCTAATCCTTTTAATGAGGAGTATCTTTTTAAGGAATAATTATTTTAAGTTTCCTACAAAAGAATAAGCTCTTCTTCTTAACCTTTTCCTAATTTTAATTCTTCATAAGCAGTTGTTGAAGCTATTGCCCCTTCTGCACATGCAGTTATAACTTGTTTTAATAAGTTATTTGTAACATCTCCTGCGGCAAACACTCCTTTTATATTTGTTCTTTGGTTTTTATCAACAATTATATAGTCTTTTTCTGTTTCAATTTCAAGTTGCTCACAAAATTTTTTACTTGGTGAAAAACCAATTTCTATAAAGATTCCATCTAATTCTAATTTTTCTTTATTATTTAGAACAACACCTTTAACAGAATCTTCTCCATATATTTCTTCAATATTTGAATTAAAAATTGGTTGAATCTTTTTTTCTTTTTCAAGTTGACTTACCCATGCAGGCTCTGCCCTGAAAAATTTGTCTTTTCTATAAATAATATAAACTTTTTTTGCATATTCTGCTAAAAGCAATGCAGAAGTAATTGCAGCATTTCCTCCTCCAACAACAGCAACAATTTTATCTTTATAAAAAGCAGCATCACAAGTTGCACAATAACTAATCCCTTTTCCTAAAAATTTATCTTCTCCTTTTACATTTAATTTTTGTTTTTCTCTTCCTGTGGCTAGAATTATTTTTTTAGCAATATATTCTTCTTTGGTTGTTTTTACAATAAATTTTTCATTATCTTTTTTTATTTCCAGCACTTCTTCTTGTTTAATCTCTCCTCCGAGTTCTTTAACATGATTAATCATTTCTTGTGAAAGCTGAAAACCAGAGATATTGTTTTTAGTGGGATAATTGCATATTTTGTGAGCCTCAGAGATAGTTCCTCCATGAAGTTTTCCAATTATTAAAAAATCAAGATTATATCTTGCAGCATAAATCCCAGCAGTTAAACCAGCAGGTCCACTACCAATAATTATTAAATCATGTTCTTTTTCCATTTTATTAAGAGAGATCTATTTTTTGAGCAAGTTCTTCTTTTAACATTTCTTTTGGCCTTAATCCAATAAATTCAGCTATTACTTTTCCATCTTTGAAGAGTTTCATATTTGGAATACTTTGTATTTGATATTGGAATGCAAGTATTTGGTTTTCAGGAATCTCTGTGTTGAGTTTTCCTATTTTTAGCTTTCCTTCTAATTCTTCTGATAACTCTTCTAAAGCTGGAGCCATCATTAAGCAAGGCTGACACCATGGTGCCCAAAAATCAACAAGAATAGGAATGTCTGATTTAAGAACTTCTTTCTCAAAATTCTCACTTGTTATTTCAATTGTCTTTGACATTTTCTCTCCTTATGTTTAGTTCATATATTATAAAAAGTTTTATATTTAAATACATCGGTGTGCTTATATATGCTGCTATAAAATTGAGATACTTCTACCACCTTTTAATGCCTTCCTCAACATTCTTTACCCAATTATTAATTATATCTAAAATTTTCTGTTTTAGTATTCTCTTTTCGCGAATAGAATAAACAAAAACATAACCCCCTTTTTCTAAATTTTTTTGTTTTCTATTTAATAATTTTTCTTCATACATTTTTTTAAATGCTCGTTGTGAAGTAGACAATCCTATTTTAAATCTTTTTGCTATTTGTAATGGAGTAAATTCTTTATTAGAATGTTCAATTAGGTACTCAACAATTTGAAATTCTCTTTTAGTTAAATTCAAACTGCACATAATTACTTCATTTAAATCTAGTTTTTTGCACGCAAAATCTATCATTTAATCTTTGCATCCTTTATTTAATTCTTTAAGATTATCTATATTTTCAATAACTTCTTTTAAAATTTTATAATTCCCTGTTTTAATTTTCACTTTCTTTTCCTCAAATAATTTTTTAGCTTTTTCACCAATACCAAGAGTAAAAACTACATCAGGTTGAAATTTCATTACTTGATCCACTGGTGTTAAGAATTGATTGGAATGATCTATATTGTTTTTAATTATTTTAATTTTTTTTGTGTCTGTTTCATAAATTGCAAAATAATCGCAGCGTCCAAAATGTTCACTAAGTTTAGAATCAAACCCTTTGTCTTCATTTATTGCTATTAATAATCGCATTTTTTTCTTCTATTTAATTATTTTCTTAACTTATTTTATATGTATTAATTTTGTGATTAACTTGCTTTTAATCTCCTTTTTAGTATTGTATTTTACTAATTTTATAAAATAAATTGTAAATTTATGAATGTTTTATTTCTTTTAAATTTTATCTACTTTTATCTTGCTCTTCCCCTCCTTTGATTTCTACCCTGACCTTTCCTTCTTCCTAAACCTTTGCCTCGGCCTGTTCCATTTCTAAAACCTCTTCTTTGACCCATCCAATTATTTACATTATCATACCTATAATCTTCAACTTCTTTTTTCTCTACCCCTTGATTATTAATTAAAATAGCTCCTCTTGGGCACGCAGAAGCAGCATCTTTTAAACATTCTGCATCTTCATCTATAATTCTTGCTTTTCCTTCTACTATTTCTATTCCTTGTGGGCATAAATTAGCACAAATGCCACAACCAATGCATTCATCTTGATTTACTTTTATCATTTGTTACTTTTGTTTATTAGAAAGTTCTATTGTAAGTTTTACTTTTTTTGTCATACCAATTTTAGGGACTAAAGAAGCAAGCATTTCTCCAAACTTATTTTTTTTGTCTCTAAAACCAATATGTTCATACTTTTTATTTCCTAATTCTTCAATTTCATGAAAGAGTTCTCCTTCAATTGTTTTTGTTACTTTAATCTTTGATTTCATTTTTAAAAGATCCACCCTTTTCTTGCCAGTCTCATAAATTTCTCTTTTTCTTTTTCACTCATTTTTTTTATTTTTATTTCTATCTTGAAATTTCCTAATTCTCTTAAATTTTTTTTAATAATATTTACTAAATCTTCTTTAATTGGAACTTCCAAAAAAGGTAATTTTAAATCTAAACTTATTTTTTTATCTACCTTTATATTATCAATCATTCCCAGCTTTATTAAGCTATAATTAATCTCTGGATGCATAGCTTTTGATAAAGCCTTTGTAATACTTTTCTTTGAGATTTCTTTCATTTTAGTTTTTTCTTATCATTGGAGTTTGGCATTTTGGACATTTTTTACTCATACAAGGGACTCCTCTTGTTTTTGGTTCTTCATAACCGCATTTTGGACATTTGCAAATCCCTTCAGGACCTGCTCCAAGACCTCCCATTCTTCCTCTTCCCATTCCCCGTCCTTTGCCAAAACCTCTTCCTTGTGATTGGACCATTTTAAAATTTCCTCCTTGAATTTTAATTGCTTGCCCATTAATTATAGCTTTAGATAATTTCTTTCTTCCAGTTTTTAATAATCTTGATAATGTTGATTGACTTATCTTCATTTTTTTCCCTGCTTTATTTTGTTCCATTCCTTCTAAATCAACTAATCTAATTGCTTCTAATTCATCAAAGCTCAAGATAGTTTCTTCTAAATCTGTCATAGAAATCCCTACTGGTTTAAAATAAGTTACATTAGGCTTAAAAAAAATCCTTCTTATTTGTCTTGGTCTTGGCATTTTATTTTCTTATTAAATTTATTTTGCATTTAGGACATTTAATTGTTGAACAAGGAATTCCTTTTTCATGTTTTACCCTATAACCACATTTTGGGCATACGCAATATCCTTCTGGTCCTTTTCCTTGTGCTTCTTTGATGGCATCCTTAAATCTTCCTTTTCTCTGCATCTATTCCAGCTTGGAATGCCTTGAGATTC
>CAZBAB010000043.1:0-5113 GCA_964489815.1 Candidatus Woesearchaeota archaeon
TTGGATGGATAAATGCTTTTCTTATAATAGCAATTTTATTTGCATATTATTTTTACCAAAAAAGAAAAACCCCTAAAAAGAAAAAAAGAAAATAATAAAGTACTTTTGAGAGGATTCTTTGAAAGAGCTTGTGTTTTTTATTTTAACTTAAGAAGTGTTCAGATTTTATTTAATTGGTGATTATTAAAATTATTTCTTTTGTTAATTAGAAGTTTTTAATTTTAAAAGTAATTTTGCTTAGGTTAATTTAAAATTCTTCAGTTTCTGTTTTTAAATAACCTTGTTTTCTAAGCCAGGCTATTTGATTTGATTTGTATTTGAATAAGATATCCCCTTTTGTATTGTCTAATTCCCATGGTTCAATTATTACAACATCCCCAGGCCTTAACCAAAGTGCTCTTTTTAATCTTCCTGGAACTCTACAGTTTCGTGATTTTCCATCAAGACAATTTACATTCATTTTATTCCCTCCATAACGATTTACAATTGTTCCAATTATTTCTTTTCCTTTTGGAAGTCTTACTCTTATTTTTTTCTTTGCATTCTCTTCTTGTTGTTTTTTGTAACTTTTCATAGGATAAAAATATAAAAGGGGTTTATAAGATTTGGGTTTTGGAATTTATTTATATTCTTTTAATAATTTTTTTACATGTGGATTATTTTTTAATCTCTTTAATGCAATTTCTTTAATCTGTCTTACACGTTCTCGAGTAAGATTAACTTCCTCTCCAATTTCTCTAAGATTTAAGGCATGGCCATCTCTAAGACCATAATGTAAAGTAATTATTTCGCGCTGTTTAGGATTGAGTATGTTTAAAGCTTCTTGAATAAGTTTTTTTCTTTCTTCTGCAATAACTTTTTTATCAGGCTTAGGAGTTCTTGTATCTTCTAAGAAATGTATTTTTTCAGTATCTCTATTTAGAGAAAGAGCATTTAATTCAACGGGATGGGATAATCCAAAAATAAGAGTCTCCAAATTACTTAAAGACTTATTAGGTTCCTGTTTTATTGTGGGGGGCACTTCTCCTTTTACAAAATATTTTTCTTGTTCCTTTTGTTTTTTGGAAAGTTCTTCCTGTGCATGAGGAGAAAGTTTTAGAGAATACTTCATTGATGAAATATATCTTGTTATTGAAGATTTTATCCAAGGAATAGCATAAGTGCTGAATTTATATCCTTTTTTTTCATCAAATTTTTTTATAGCTTTTAATAATCCCTTGTTGCCTTCGCTTATTAAATCTTCAAATGGAAGATTATACTTAATATATTTTTTTGCAATAAATACTACAAGTTTAAGATTACATTTTAAAAATGTATTATAAGCTCTTTCTCTTTCTTCTTTATTTTTTGAAGTATGATATATTCTTGTTAAATTAGTTTCTTCTTCTTTGGTTAAAACAGGGTATTCTGCAATTTCTTTTAAGTAAATCTCCAAGCTTCTATTAGATTCTCTTTTCATTAGTATCCCTCCAAAAAATTAAGGAAATTTATGTTATAAAAATGTTCTTATATTATATTTTATTTTAAATAAGGGGCTTTACATACAAAAAAGAATTTTAAATTAATACTAATGCAAAAGGGATATTTTGAATTCTTCCTATTGAATCAGGAGTTATTATCCCTGCTTCTTGTGCTGTTTTAATTGATTTTTTTCCTACAATATTAAAGGTAGCATCTTCTTTTAAATAATTTTGTAAAATTTTAATTGCTTCTTTTTTGTTTACTTTTTTTCCTTTATAAAAATTTTCTTTTATGTTTAATTGTAATTTTTCTTCTGAAAAATATTTTCCAATTAAATCAACATCACAAATTGCAATAATGTTTCTATATGCTTTTATTACATTTATATACATTTTAAATAAAATGCTTTTAGCAAAAATTTAAAATGATTTTTTTGCGCCTTCTTTAATTGCTTTTTCTGCATTTTCTTTTGACATTATGGCGCTCATTTTTGTTCCACATACAGAGCAGGTTCCTTTAGCCATATAACCCCCACGTGCAGTTTGAACAATCTCAGGATTTTCCATTTCTTGCTTTTTTTTACATTTCACGCAATATGCTGTAACCATTTTTACCTCCATTAATTTAATTACAGATTCCAAGAATCTTTAAATTAATATGTAATCTGTTTTTATAAAGATTTGCAAATAAGAGATGCATTTTAAAATGAAAAAATGAAAAAATAAAAAGTTATTTCATTATTCTTTGGCTCTTCTCCAATGGAAGATTCTCCTCCAAAAAGAAAGTTTAGCTTTATTTGTTTTATTTAAATTTTCCTTTTTTTCAGGATTTGCTTTCTCTTTTCCAAATAAATTAAATCTTTTTGAAGATTCTTTTTGGGGTTTTTCTGCTTTTTTTTCAGATTCTTTTTCTTTATTTTTTTTAGCTTTAGAATAACCTTCTGCGATTAAAACAGGATTAATGGCCTTTTTTATTGTTCCTAATTCAACCTTATAGTTTCCTTTTTTATCCCCTGAGGTTAGTATAAGTTTGCCAGTCCATTTAATGAAATTTGAGTATTCTCTTTCTTTTTTTAAAGAAAGAACCCCAACAGAGTTTTCTTTGGCTTCTTGCAAACTTTTGCTTTTTTGTTTAATTGGGATTATATAAAAATTAACCCCCTTTTCTATTTTCGTATCATTTGTTTTAACAAGCCTATAATTGCCAATCTTTGCAATTTTAAGTCTTCCATAACTCATTGATTTTATCTCTGTGTTGCTTTTCACTTCTTTTTTTGCATAAGCTTGATGAATCCAAAAACCATTTATTAAATAACCAGTGTTTTCTTCACCAACAATCCATCCTGTTCCTAAACGCATATTTGCAAAACCCACTCTTTTAGCTACGGGGATATGATTTGTTTGATTTACTATCTCTTCTGCAACAAGACCATATTCTGATTCATTTGCAATATAAATTGGAACTGGTTCTGCAATATTACTTTCCTTACTAACAGAAGGTTCTTTTTGTATGTCAGAAGAGGCAATTACATCTGAACCACTATCTTCTGAAGTTTGTTCATTCATCTCAACATCTGTTTTAGCTAGACTAAAAGAACTTGCAAAGAATCCTACTAAAAGCAAAGCAATTACAACTAAAATTAAAGTTTTCATTTTTTTTACCTCCTTTCAATGCATATTTCATATTTCTCTTAGAAAAAATATATATTTATGTTTTGGGTGGAACAAAAATGAAATAATTTTGAAACATTATTTTAAAAAAATAATTTTATTTTTTCCTTCTCCTTTTCTTTTAATTAAACCTTTTTTTTCTAATTGAATAAGGTGTCTGAAAAGACTTGCTTTTGGGATGTTGGTTAATTTAGATAACTGGGATTGCTTTACTTGTTTTACTTCTAAAAGTTTGTCTAAAATCAAATTTTCTCTTTCGTTTAAAGTTTTTCTTATAATTTCTAAGTTTTTCTTTGAATTTGTGTGAATTTTCTTATATATAAAAAAAGAAATTAATAAAATGATTATTAAGGCCAGAAGATAATTAAAATAATTTATATGTGTTCTGTTTTTGCTAAAAGTGTAATAGACCTCAATACTTTCAGGGTTATATATAGAAAATTTATTATCTTCCATATAGATTTCTCCTTTTTTCAAATCTTTAACGATGCAATCTTCAGGCAAAATTAAATTAATTTCAGAATCTTTAAGTGAATAATTAAAAAACCATATTTCCTCATCTTTTTTTGTTAGCTGTTGGGTGGAACCAAGAATATTTCCATTTTTTATGTATATGCCATTAGGTAATTCTGGATTATTATTTGTTATTCCATAAAATTCTGCATTGCCTTTTTTATCAAGATAAATATTAATTTGAGTTTGCGAAGAGACAAATGAGATTAGAAAAAAGTATGCAATTAAAAATAAAAATTTCAACCTCATTTTTTAATTTAAAGAAAAATAAGTATAAAAATGTTTTTTAAAATATATAAATTATAAAACTAAATCTTTCTTTGAATTGGATGTTTTGCTCCACAAGCAAGACAATGTAAAATATTAATACGACCTTGTTTTTCAATTGTGGTATCTGGTTTTCCGCATTCCTTACAAAGAACAAATTCTTTTGCATATTGCTCTATTTTTGCATTAATTTTTGCACTTGGAATTCTGTTATTTAGGATAAGTCTATCACCATCAAAACTTCCTGATGTTGCAAGTTCTTTTAATAAGAATTTCTGGAATTGCTCTGGCTCTCTTCTTAAATGAGCTGCTATTTGAAAGAAATTTGTGAGGATTGTTTTTTTCCCTTCAAAATGTCCTTTGATTTTTGGGATTTCAAATCTTTCTCCTGTTGAATCCACTTGTTTAACTTCCTTATATGCTTTTTTCAATAATTCTTTGTAATCCATGAGATTTAATGTTTTAAGGGCTTTATAAATTTTTTATTCTTGGGGGTTGTTATGCATAATAGGAAAATTTTTTAATTAAAAAGTAAATTAAAGTTCTAAGTGAAAAAATTATAAATTTGAATAAATATTAATGATTATCATGGATGATATAATACAAAGATTAACAGGAAATTTTGAGGAATAACTTTAATTTAAGGGAATTATAATTTATTTTTCAGTATGCAGAAGCTTTTATTAATACTCTTGGAGAGAGGGTTTGGATTTAACACAATTGCCACCTGAAAAAAGAATTTTAAAACTAATGGAATCATATAACCCTACCGAGCAAAAGTATCAAGATTAGAATTTTTAATCTTATTTAACAGTGCGTTGATGTAGGGCTCTTAATTTTTTGGATAGTTTAATAAATTAATATTCTTTTATAGTAGAGAGATTTATTGAAATGAAAAAAGAGATTTATTATAGATATTTATGTGGAAAAGAAAGTGTATTTGGAAAGGTTGCAAAATGGTTTAATAATCAAACAGAAAAGAGACATGGGGAAATATGGGCTAAAGAAGCAGCTGTATTAACTAGTCAAATTAATAAATTAATATCTTGGTTGCCGGAATATAAAGAGAGAAAAGATATAATTTATTATTTTACACAAAAAGGAGCAGATAAATATGAGGAAACTCTTTTTAAGATTCATAAAAAAATATTGAAAAAGCAAATAACAAAAAAGAGTTTTGAATTTTTAATTAAGAACTTAAA
>CAZBAB010000044.1:0-4977 GCA_964489815.1 Candidatus Woesearchaeota archaeon
GAATATTTTGGAAGTTACAAATCTAACTACAACTATTGATGTCTGTAAGGTTTTGCAAAGAATAGAGATTATAAGAAAAATCTCAGATAATATAAAACGTTCTTTAATTGAATTGGGAAGAGAAGGGGTTATAGTAAGTATGAGATTAAAAGAGTTAACAAGGGATTTGCAGAATGAAAGAGATTTGCTTTTAAAAGATTATTTTTATGTGAAATTAGGAAAAGTTAAAGTAATTTTGGATAATATGAATTTTGATTTTCTTTTAGATGTTTCAAACATTTCCAGAATGTTATTTGAGGAGCTTAATGAAAAAGAAGTTTTTCCAAAAGGTATGCGTATTTTAAGTAAATTGAATATCTCAGAAAAAGATATAGATTCATTGATTTCTTCTTTTGAGAGTCTTGACCATATTTTTAATGCAAATGAAGAGGAATTATCAAGAGCTTTAAATAGAAAGCAAGGAATCTCTTTTTTCAAAAAATCTTTGGATAGATTAAAAGAAAAGGTTTTAGAAGGCAAAAAGATTTAATTCTTTATGCTTAATAAAAAAGAAGTAAAAGAAATTAGAGAACATTTGGAGAGGGCTCAAAATCCAATTTTTTTCTTTGATAATGATTCTGATGGTCTTTGCAGTTTTTTGCTTTTGCAGAGATATATTGGGAGAGGAAAAGGGGTTTGCATTAAATCTTTTCCTTTTTTAGAGAAAAGTTATTTTCATAAAGTAAGGGAATTAAATTCAGATTATATTTTTATATTGGATAAACCAGAGGTTTCACAAGATTTTTTAGAAGAAGCATCTAAGCTTAATCTTCCTGTTGTTTGGATAGACCATCATGAGATAGATAGGGATTTAGTTCCCAAGTTTGTTTATTATTATAATCCGATTTTTAGTTCAGGAGACAATGCCCCTGTGACCACATTATGCTATCAAGTTTCAAATAAAAAAGAGGATTTGTGGATTGCAGTTGCAGGTGCTATTGCAGATTGTTATTTGCCTGATTATTATGCTGAATTTGAAAAGAGATACCCTGATTTAAGTGTTAAGGCTAAGAAAGCTTTTGATGTTCTTTATAATTCTGAGATTGGAAAACTTTCTGCTATAATAAATGCTGGTTTAAAAGATACTACTACAAATGTTGTTTCTATGTTGAAATTTTTAATAAAAGCAAAGACTCCTTATGAAGTTCTGGAGGAAACTCCTAAAAATCATTTAATGCATAAAAGATTTAAAGAAATTGAGGGAAAATATAATCTTCTTTTAGATAAAGCAAAGCAAAAAGCAGGAAAAGACAAAATTCTTTTTTTTAAATATTCTGGTAATTTAAAGGTTAATGGGGAATTAGCAAATCAATTAAGTTATTTATTTCCTAAAAAAATTATTATTGTTGCTTATGTTGGTGATGCAAAAGTAAATCTTTCTATTCGGGGGGAGGATATTCTTCCTATTTTTGAGAAAGTTATATTAAATTTTAAAGAAGCTCATGGAGGGGGGCATCAAAATTCTGTTGGAGGACAATTGCATGTCAAAGATTTGGATAAATTTATTAGTTTGATGAAACAAGAAATCAATTAAAAACTTTTTTCTAATTTTTTTATTTTATCCCAGGTTTTTTTAAGATTTTTGTTTGATTTTTGAATAATTAACTTTAGAAAATCATCATTAACAAGTATTTTCTTATTTTTCATGATTGGGAATTCAATTTTTTGTGAGCCATTTATTTCAACAATAATATTTTTTCCAAGAGAGATAATTCCTATCTTTTTAAAACCAGCTTTTCTACTTTTGTCTAAAAGCTTTTTTGCATGCTCAAGAGATGCACAAGCGACATGAAGAATCATTGGTTCTTGTTTGAATTTAATTAAATTTGTTTTTTTAATTTTTTTTAATTCTTGTTTTAAAGTTTTAAGAGTAATTAAATTATGGGAGATATAAAGAAATAATCCTGAGCTCTTTTTTTCTGAATCAATCATTAAAACAATTCTTCCAGAACATGAAGAAGTTGTATAATAGTTTTTGTTTTGATTTATTTTATTGCATAAGGGGATTATTTTCTCATCCCACTTTCCAATCGAGGATTTATCTGGTTTGGATAATATGTCTTTTTTTCTTTGATTAAAATTATTTATTTTGTAATTCATTTTTTAATTTTTTAAGGCTTATATATCTTAAATCTAAATCTTTTTCTAATTCTTTTGGTAATTTATTTTTGATTAATTCTTTTAATATATAAACTGGTTTTTTCTTAAACCATTTTGAATAACATATTTCTATTAAACCTCCAACAGAATATCCCAAAGATACTAGAGCATCACATTCTTCATTTAATTTTTCTGGTTGATTTCTCCAAGTATTGCAATTGATTTTTTCACCTAATTTTAGATTTAACCAAGAATATCCAAATTCTGTGTCATTGAGGGGAGCAATAATAAAAATTTTCCTTCCTCCCTCCTTTAAGTATTCCTTTGCAAAAAATTCAGAAGTGCTTCCTTTATCTGGTGTTAAAACCACTGGATTAGAAGTTGCTGCAATAATTTTTGCTACTTTTTTTATTAAATCTTTGTTTTTAGCTTTACTTGTGCCTATTATTCCTATTTTCATATTTTTTCTAAAATTTTCGTTTTAATTTCTTTTTCATTACATAATTCGCAAAATTCTTCTGCATCTTGTTTTGAACCAATAATTGAACCCCAATGCATTGGAATTGCTAAGCTTGGTTTTATTATTTT
Organism: Candidatus Woesearchaeota archaeon; assembly: GCA_964489815.1. Taxonomy (GTDB): domain Archaea; phylum Nanobdellota; class Nanobdellia; order Pacearchaeales; family GW2011-AR1; genus JABIDC01. The sequence continues at coordinate 2,728 of CAZBAB010000044.1, forward strand.
TGCAGCTTCAGATGCTTCTTCAGGATTCATTGTGAATCTCCCCCCAACTGGCAAAAGGGCAATGAATTTATTATTTTTTTGTTTATAACCTGTTAATTTTTGCATTTCTGGGATAATATCTGAATCTCCTGCATGATAAATTATCACATCATTATATTTTATTAAATAACCGACCCATCCTTCCTCTTTTTGGTGGAAGTCTTTATCTATATTATAAGAAGGAATTGTGGAAATTTTAATATCAAAAATATTAAGCTCTTGGTTTGGTTCAACAATTATCATTTTAATTGGAAAGTCGAATTTTGTAATTTTACTTTGGCTATCTGCAGTCATTATTATTTTTGTATTCTTAGTGACAATCTTTTTTAAGTCCTCAATACTGCAATGGTCATAATGGCTGTGAGTTATTAGAATTAAATCTGCTTTTGGAAGACCCTCTGAAATTTGAAAAGGGTCAATATAAATTTTTTTTGAATTCTCAATTAAGAAACCTGCATGCCCCAACCAATTTAGATTAATGTTCTCTATTTTCATTTTATTTCTTTTACAATTTTATTTAATTTAGTAAAATTTCCATCATTTAATATTATTAAATCAAAATTTTTCTTATATTGTTTTAGATTAGTTTTAATATCTTCATTTAAAAATCCAACTTTTAATAAATTTTTGTATTTAAATCCTTTAATCATTTTAATATCTCCTAAACTATCTCCTATTAAAAGTACATTTTTTCTATTTTTTATTTTATTAAAAAAATCAAAGTTTTCAAGAATTGTTTCATCTTTATTCATTATGTGAATTATTGGTTTTTTTATACTTCTTGCCTTGCCTTTTTTATCCCAGATAAATTCATTAGAGATTATATAAATATTCTGAAAAAGCAGGTTTTCTTTTTTAAGCAATAATTTAATAGATTCCTTTCCTAATCCTGCTGAAGATAATATTATTAATGGAATATTTTTTTTATTTAAAAGATTTAAAAATTCTTTTACCCCTTTTCTGAGTTTTATTTGCTTTGAATTTATTACTTTTTCAATGTGTTTTTTGTTTAATCCTGATTTAATTAATAATTTGAAATGTTCTTCCCACCATTTTTTCATAAATTTTTTCTTTTGTTTTAAAGGAATATTTATATTCATTTCTATTGGATGATATTTATTAAAAAGTTCTTTTGCTTTTTTTGAATATTCTTTATTTAGATAATTTTGGTCTCTTAAAATAGAAATTACTGAAGGTATGTGTCTGCCATTAACTCTGCTTTTTGTTAAAGTTCTATCAAAATCTGTTAAAATATGGAGTTTTTCTTTTCCTTGTTTAATTATTTTTCTTTTTTTTTCTTCAAATTTTTTTGTATTTGGAATTATTACAGATTTCATTTTAATCCTTTAATAAATTTAACTTTTACTTTTTTTCCAGTAATTTCAATTATTGCGCATCTTCCATCATGGATTGCCCCACAATTAACTGCTGTTGTTTTTCCTATTTTTTGTTTTCCAAAGCTTTCATCAATATGTCCGCTTATGCATAAAATTGGTTGGTACTTTTTGATTATTCTTTTGAACATTTTTGAACCCACATGTTCATTTTTAACTTTTTTATGAGCATCTTTTGCAGTAACCTTATCGAGTTTGGTTTTATATGGGGAATTATGGATTAAAAATATTACTTTTCCTTGTTTGTTTTGTTTTGAAAATTTTTTAAATAATCTTTCTAATTTTGCTTTGTGTTTTTTATATGCTTTACTTTTAACTTTCCCAGGAAAACTGTGACCTCTTGCACCAATTATAATATATTCTTTAAATCGGGCATAACTATAATCAATTCGTTTTATATTTTTATATTTTTTTAATAAATCTCCAACATAATTTAATCTTTTCTGTGCCCATTTCCATTTTATCTCGTTCTTTTTAATATCCATTACATCATCTGCAATATGGTCATGATTTCCTACAACACTAAAAACAGGAATTTTCAATTTATTTAATCTTTTTATAACTCTTTCAGCAGCGTTGTGGTCAGCTATAACAGCTTTCATATATTTTCTTTTTCCTACAAAATCCCATAGATTTAAATTTGGTTTTGCATATACATTTTTGAAAAATTCTTTTTTTAAGGAAAAAGGGGGATAATCTCCATCAACTAAAACCAAGTCAATTTTCTGTTTTTTTATTATACTTTCAATTTGTCTTGGGAATTTTCCATGAAAATCTCCCATTGCTAGAATTTTCATTTTAAGGGTTAAATCTTGTG